>CACXFH010000095.1 GCA_902766975.1 uncultured bacterium
ACCAAAAAGACTATGAATAAATAAAATAATTTTTTTTAATCGGACAGGATAAAATCCTGTCCGATTTAATATGTTTAACCCTCACCCGTTTTTCTAATGATTATACTTCGCATTTAAAACTGTACCCTCTCCAAGGGAGAGGGTACAGTTCAAAATTTTCTCTCCGAGGAAGAGAGTAGAATTTCAACTTGAGCCGGTGTGAGCAGAGGATGAAAGGTGAAGCCGATATCCGTTTAGTGCGAACACCGGATGCGAAAGTTAGAAATTCGTGTAAGGGTTAGTGTTGAAAAACCCCAACTTACACTTTAACCAATCTCTTTAACCGCTTTTACAACTCTATCAATTGCATCCTGCGGAGTCATAGCAAGTTTTTCGCCATTTGAGCGTTCAACAAATTCAACATTACCTTCAGATATAGTTTTACCAACAGTAATCCTAAACGGAAATCCGATTAAATCAGCATCTTTAAATTTTACCCCCGGACGTTCGTTACGGTCATCTAATACGGCTTCAACACCTGAATTTAAAAGTTTTTCATAAATCTCGTTTGCTACTTTCATTTGTTGTTCATCCTGTGTACTTACAGGTACAACCACAACATGATAAGGTGCAATTGCAAGCGGCCACTTGATTCCCCATTCATCATGATGTGCTTCAACAGCAGCCGCTGCCGTTCTTGTGACACCAATTCCGTAACAACCCATAATATATGGTTGAGTTTTGCCGTTTGCATCAAGATAAACCGCATTCATCGGTTTTGAATATTTTGTACCCAATTGAAAAATATTACCAACCTCTATCCCTCTTGTAACTTTTAAAGGTTTTCCGCATTGAGGGCAAAAATCACCGGCATCAACAAGTCTTAAATCCTCAACCTGACTTGGCAATTCAACATCAACACCCCAATTTGCACCAACTAAGTGCTTATCGGTTTGGTTAATCCCGATTACAAAGTTTTTAAGCTCTGTTACAGTCTTGTCTGCAATAATTTTGACCTCATATTCTCCATATTTTTTCAATCCTTGCGGACCGATAAATCCTGCAACAGCATTAAAGCCGTTTTCTTTCATAATTTCTTCAATTTCACCGGCTGTTGCAATTCTTATATCAAGTCCGCCTACAGCATTCATCAATTTTGTTTCTTCAACTGCCTTATCGCCACGAATAAGCGCAATTACAGGAGCTTTATCAACTATATAAACCAATGCTTTACAAATTACTGACGGCGCACAATTAAGGAACGTACTCAATTCTTCAATAGAATGAGTATTTGGAGTATCAACAATTTTTGTTTCACTGAATCCGCCGTCCGTTACAGCATCAGGCAAATTTGAAATCGCATGGTTTGAATTTGCACTGTAATCACAATCATCGCAATAGAAAACATCGTTTTCACCTGCATCTGTGTCTGTGATTACCATAAATTCATGTGAAACGCTTCCGCCGATTGCACCTGAATCAGACTGAACAGCTTTTGTATCCAAACCGCATCTTTTGAATATATTTGTGTAGGCTTGCCACATATTTTGGTATTCTCTTTCCAAATCCTCTTGAGAAGTAGAAAAAGAGTAAGCATCCTTCATAATGAATTCACGACCTCTTAAAAGTCCGAAACGAGGGCGACGCTCATCTCTGAATTTTGATTGAATTTGATACAAATTGACAGGTAATTGTTTGTAGGATTTTAATACATCTCTTGCAACAGAAGTTATAATTTCTTCGTGCGTAGGTCCAAGACACATTTCTCTGCCGTGACGGTCTTTTAAACGCATAAGTTCACCACCGTATGCATTCCATCTGCCTGATTCTTCCCATAATTCTTTAGGTTGAACAAACGGCATTAGAAGCTCTTGAGCTCCTGCTTTATCCATTTCATCACGAATAATATTCTCAACTTTTTTCAAAACCCGCCACATTAAAGGCAAAAACGTATAAACCCCGCTTGTTAATTTTTTTATATATCCTGCTCTTGCAAGCATTTTGTGCGAAACTACTTCTGCATCAGACGGGAATTCCCTCATTGTCTGAACAAACATATTTGACATTTTCATAACTAAAATCCTCTTATTCACATCGGGCACAAAGTCCGACTTACATATATGATTTTAGCATGAACAAAATAAACTGATAAAAAAGTCAATAAGTCGGTTTTTTGAAGGGAATAAGGCATTAGTGCCCCGGGGCTGCAGTATCAGAGGTTTAGACAAGCCAAAATCTGATACTGCTTGCTTCGTTCACTATTGAATTTTTATGCTATACTTTAATTAATTAGGAGGGATAAATTATGCAAACAATTGAAAAGGCAAATATAGATTGGGCTAATTTAGGTTTTGGATATTACAAAACCGATAAAAGATTTGTTTCGATGTTTAAAGACGGCAAATGGGATGAAGGAAAGCTTATTGATGATGAAAATATTGTTATGAATGAGTGTGCATGTGTTTTGCAATACGCTCAAACTTGCTTTGAAGGAATGAAAGCTTATGAAACGGTTGACGGACATGTGGTAATATTCAGACCCGATATGAATGCAAAAAGAATGCACGATACAGCTTTACGTCTTGAAATGCAACCTTATCCCGAAGATAAATTTATAGAAGCTGTTGAAAAAGTTGTAAAAGCTAATTTAAAATTTGTACCTCCCTATGGTACCGGTGCAAGTCTTTATATAAGACCATATTTGTTTGGTTATTCACCGGTTATGGGAGTCAAACCTGCCACGGATTTCATGTTCAGGATATTTGTATCTCCTGTAGGACCTTATTTTAAAGGCGGCTCGAAACCAATTACGTTAAAAGTAAGTGATTTTGACAGAGCTGCTCCTAACGGAACAGGTCATGTCAAAGCCGGTTTAAACTACGCAATGAGCTTGCATGCAGGTGTAACTGCACACAAAGAAGGCTATGCGGAAAATTTATATCTTGATCCGCAAACCCGTACAAAAGTTGAAGAAACAGGCGGCGCAAATTTCTTATTCATAACTAAGGACGGCAAGGTTGTTACACCTAAATCTTCCAGTATTTTACCGTCTATTACAAGACGTTCACTGATGTATGTTGCGCAACACTATCTTGGACTTGAAGTAGAAGAAAGAGAAGTTTATCTTGAAGAATTAAAAGATTTCGCAGAATGCGGATTGTGCGGTACTGCTGCAGTTATTTCCCCTGTCGGAAGAATTGACGACCACGGCAAATCAATTAATTTCCCATCAGGCATGAATGCCCCCGGAGAAATTACCAAAAAACTCTATGATACTCTGACAGGAATTCAATACGGCAAAATCGAAGCTCCTCAAGGATGGATAAAAAGAATTGCATAGATTTTATGAGTTAATTTGGACTTTGTACAAAACTATAATATAAAAAGAATGTGTAAAAAAATAAAAACTCGAGCAGTTTGGGGTAAATTGCTTGAGTTTCTTTTTGGGGTAAACAGTCATTACGACTGTGTTTTATGGGGTTTATGGGGTAAATATAGGAGTTAAATTATATTTTCATTAAGCCATGTACGGAATATGTACATAGTTGGTATTTTCAGTACTTCTTTTTGGGGTTGCAAGTATATTATAAGCCTTAACAAAACTGTATTTTAATGCTTTTAAAGGGTTTGAGTGAACAAAATCAGCCTGTTGAGTGATGTATAAATCTTTCTCAAAATTAATTTTGTTATTTGAATTTTTATCTAAATTCATCAAACCTACTCTTGAATTATTATTGTTATTAGTACCAAATGAGATTGGCTTTATTGTTGTTATTTTTATAGGATTTACTGTTATCATAATGACCTCCTTATGGATTAAGTGTATATTCAACACTTCATTTGACATAAATACTATAAATCATAAAGATTAATTTGTCAATACCCCTTATGAACTTTTGTTAAGAATTCGAAAACGCAAGCAGAATAATACTTTATAGATAAAGTGCAAAATATACACTTATTCTCATGGCTTTTGGGTAGATACTACTATTGAAAAAATGGAATTGACATTCAGTAATAATACTTTAATAAGTATTTTAGATATTTTTGCCTAATTCGTAGGCTTTTTGCAAAAGTTCAGTATGCTTAGCGGCATCATTCGGAGCTTCCAAACCTCCACCGTTGATAAACCCTTTAATACTTACTCCGGGGAGGCAGGCACACCAACCATTGACACCATTTATTACAGTTTGAACGGTATCTTCAGACGTATCAGCCGATGTTGTTATTACATAGACATCTTTAAAATTATAACCTGTCACATACAGAGAGTTTGCACGGTCTATAATGGTTTTCATCTGACCTGACATTTCATAATAATAAACAGGAGTTGCCCAAACAATAACATCGGCATTTTTCATTTTTTCGGTAACAGCATTCGCATCGTCATCAATCACACAATGACCGAGTTTTTGGCATGCCATACATCCTTTACAAAATCCGATATTTTTATCTTTTAAAGTTAAAAATTCAACTTCATGACCGGCTTCGAGTGCGCCACGCTCGGTTTCATGAGCAAGAATTTCAGAATTTGCATTGTTTCTTAAACTTGTTGAAATAATCAAAACTTTTTTAGTCATTTTTCACCTTCCTTAATATTCTTGCAGGTATACCTGCAACTATTGTATTATTCGGCACATCACGAGTAACAAGCGCATTAGCCCCGACAATAGACCCGTCCCCGATTGTTACACCTGCCAAAATCGTAGCATTAGAGCCTATCCATACGTTATTCCCTATTTTAATCGGTTTGGGATAAATGTAGCGTCTAAATTGCGGGCGTTCATCATGATTTAATGTCGCCAATGTCACATTATGACCAACAAGCACGCCGTCCCCGATAATAATTCCGCCCTGATCTTGGAATTTGCAGCAAGCATTAATAAATACATTTTTACCTACTGTTATATTTTTCCCGCAATCGGTATAAAACGGAGGAAACAAACGAAAACTTTTATCAACCTGTTTGCCTGTCAATTTTGAAAACAAATCAACAATTTCTTCAGGAGTGTGGTATTGATTATTAATTTCCATTGTAATTTTTATAGCTTGCTGACTAAGCTCATTAAAGATTTTAAGCATATCATCTTCAACAAGCTTACCGCTTGCCATATATTTATAAAATTCGTCTAAATTGATATCATTCATTAAAATTCATTTCCGTTAATTTTTTACCAAGATTAAACGATTTTTCCATATCAATAGGGAATTGTTTCTGTTGAACTTCATTTTTATGATTTTCGTCAAACAAGTCGCAATTGTATTTTGAAAAATCCGCAAATTGTTTTGTATCATGTGAATATACACTTTCGGCATAACCCATTATATGATTTAATGCGCTTACGTTTTCATCAAGAATAGTAAAATAATTTATCCCTTTTGCCATTTCTTCGGGACAATTCATGGTAAAAATAACCCCAGTCGGGATAATTCTATCCCCAAGGCGCCTTTTTAACCCGCCATGCTCCTTGTCAACCATATATGTATGATTTGGGAACATAAGCCTTTCTACAAAACTTCTGAATATCCCTGTCGGATATGAAAAATAAACAGGAGTTCCTATAATTATGGCATCCGCATCAATACATTTTTCCAATACAGGTTTTAAATCATCTCTGATTGCACAAACACCTTCTGTGGTACTGCCTTTTCTTTGACACGCAAAACAGCTCATACAACCTTTGAAATTTAAATCATAAAGATTAATAAATTCTGTCTGAGCTCCTGCTGCTTCAGCACCTCGCTGAGCTTCTTTTAATAATTTTGCCGTATTAAAATTTCTCCTCGGACTTCCGTTTAAAATTATTACTTTTTTAGTCATAAATTTTCGCCTTTACTATTTTAATTTGCGATATTCGTTATCGTTTACTTCTTCGAGCCATTCTGTTGATCCGCCGTTTGATGGGACTTCTATTGCTACGTGTGAAAACCAGCTGTCAGCAGCTGCACCATGCCAGTGTTTTGTTTCAGGCGGAATATTAACCACATCACCTCTTTTAAGTTCCTGAGGCTCTTTTCCCCATTCCTGATAATAACCCCTGCCACCTGTTACAAGAAGAATTTGCCCGCCTTTATGATGAATATGCCAATTGTTACGACACTTTGGTTCAAAAGTTACATTCGCAGTTCCTACTTGCTCCTTGGTCAATATATTTAAGTAACTTTGACCATGAAAATATTTTGCATAAGCATCATTTTTATTCCCGAGTGCAAAAACCTGCGTTTTCGGGAATGATGTCAGGATAAGGATTTCACTCACTTGTTTGTCGCTTAAACCGGTATTTTTGCCGATTTGAATATGCGCATTTAATTGCGGTTCAACCCCTTCAATAGAAGAAAGAGCCGCAATCGTTGCGATTTCACGTTCCTGATTTGTAAGAACACCTCTTGCAAAAATATCTCCGAATAAATGTTCTTTCAGGTAATCATCAATTGCGGGAGCAAATTCAAAAAATTCTCCTTTGACTGGCGCGCCTACAAGCTCGGTTTGTGTTTTTTCGCCGATTTTATTTTTATCGGATTTTTTGTCTAACGGTTTTCCTGCTTTTCCTTCTTTATATTTACCGGATTTTGAAACTTTCAACAGTGTAGAAAGTCCGTTAATACTCCGTGGGAAGCCGCAATATGCATACATTTGAACTAATATTTCTTTGGCTTCATTGATTGTCATACCGTCATCCAAACTTTTGCGAAGTGATTTTTCAAGATTTACCAAATCCCCGCTTGCAGTGTATGATGAAATCATAACTATATTTTGTTGTTTTTGTGTCAAATTATCTCGTGCCATAGTATTATTCCCCGTAATTAATAATGTAAAAATTAAAATTATCAGTATATAAATTTTTTTAATCATTTTCGCTCCTATTTTAGATTTTTATTGTAAAAGTCTGCAATTTTATCAAACGGAATTTTATCCGTATTGTCGTATAAATCAACGTGATTAGCGTCTTTCACAATATATAATTCTTTATTGTCACCTGTTAATTTTTTATATGCATCTTCCCCAAAATATCTGCTGTGAGCCTTTTGTCCATGAACAATTAAAACGGGAGTCTTGATTTCATTTGCGTATTGTAGAATCGGCATATTTATCAAAGAAAGAGAAGATGTCATATTCCAGTTTCCGTTGGAATTTATTGAACGCTGATGAAAACCTCTTTTTGTTTTATAATATTCCCAATACTCTTTTACAAATTGAGGTTCTTTTCCGGTCAATTTTTCAGGCAGCCCCTGTGCTTTTGCATAAGTTCCGTTTTTAAAGTCAATTGTTCTTTGCTCATTAAGTTGTTTTTTCAATTCATAACGGGCATTTTCATCCATACTGTCATTATAACCTTTTGCGCTCACTCTTGTCATATCATACATTGTTGATGCGACCGTTGCTTTAATTCTTGTATCAATTGCAGCCGCATTAATTGCAAATCCGCCAAATCCGCAAATGCCTAAAATACCTATTTTATCAGGATTTACGTTTTTATGATTACTCAAATAATCAACTGCAGCAGAAAAATCTTCAGTATTAATATCAGGACTTGCAACATCTCTCGGAGTTCCTGAGCTTTCTCCGGTATAAGAAGGGTCAAATGCAAGCGCAATAAATCCTTTTTGAGCAAGAGTTTGAGCATACAATCCGGAAGCCTGCTCTTTTACTGCCCCAAAAGGACCTGAAATAGCTATTGCGGGTAATTTGTCTTTTTTTTTCATCTTTTTTGGAGTGTACAAATCCCCGACTATTGTGATGCCATATCTGTTTGTAAATTGTACTTTTTCCATATTCACATTTTTACTTTTTTCAAAAACTTTATCCCAGTCGTTTGATTTTGCATTCACTGCGAGTACTGTTCCGGCAATAAATATAATTGCCGCCAAAAATAACAAAAACTTTCTAAACATATAACCCTCCTTTCTTATAGTATATATTAAACAAATTAAGAATAAAAAAATTTATTAAAAAAAAAGACCTCTTTCGAGGTCAGGTTGGTTATTTTTGGTTATGTTATAGTATTATGTCAGTTAAAAAACTGTGTATATAGGTTTTGTATTTTTTCCGGTCTTTCCTCTTTTTTTAATTACCCTCAAGATTTAGTTTTGCCTTTTTTAGGCTATAAATTTACAAAATTTAACAATTTTTGATTAGTTTTGATACTATCATGTATTTATGTTTGAAAAACTGAAAAAATGGATATGGGCAAATGTTTTCGGAAAACACTACTGGCGCACCGGAAAATGCAAAGGCTGCGGTCAATGCTGCACTCATATTTATGTAAAACATTTTAAACACGTATTAAAAGACGAGAAAGAATTTGAAAAATTACAGGGGCTTTTTAGTTTTTATTCGGGGTTGCAAATTATAGGTAAAGATGAATTAGGCTTGATATTTGAGTGCAAACATCTCGATGCGGAAACCAAACGTTGTAAAATACATTTTTGGCGCCCACCGATTTGTCGGCGCTATCCGCAGGAAGAGCTGTTTTCAATGGGCGGAACACTATCGGATGATTGCGGATTTAAAATGGAACCGATTATCCCATTCAAAGATATTTTAAAAAAAATGGAGAAGAAAAAAGAACATAAAATGAAAATAATTATTCGTTCATAATGCACAGTCTTTCCTTTTATTAAAACGCCTAATTTAATATATTTAAGATTTATTACGAAATTTAGAAATCACTTTACAAATTAAAAAAAATAATTTATACTACACTTGTAGTTTATTGAGGGTGTAGAAATGTTAGTAAATTTGATGGCAAGATTAAATGCAATAAATACTATGCATAATGCGCAATGGGCAATGATGCAAAACAGCATGAATATGATGAATGTTGCTCGCAATTTGCCTTTTGGCGGATATGATATGAACACATTGCATGATTTGGACACCCGTTTTGCTCTTAGCAATGCGCAAAATCAAACTTTGTATATGATTGCTGCGGCACAAGAAAAAGCTGCGGCACAAAGAATGGCACAAGAAGCTAAAGATAATAAAATTTCTTATATTGCCTGATTTTGCTAATTAATTACATTTTTGAATAACAATTAAATTTCTTTCTATTTGCTCTTTTGTCGTGAGATTATATTTAATTATATCAATTATTTTTGCACTGTATTTTTTTAAAATTTTTTGTGCGGAAGTTATTTCTTCTTGTGCTTTTTGCGATTTGAATGCAACAAAATATCCGTTATTTTTTGTTTTCGGAAGCGCATAAGAACAAATTTTATCTAAAGATGCAACTGCACGCGATGTTACAACATCAAATTCAGCACTGATATTTTCAACCCTATCGCAAATCAAAGTGAGATTGTTAAGGTTTAATTTTTCTTTCAAATTCTGTACCGCTCGAATTTTTTTACCGATACTGTCTATGGCGGTAATTTTTATTTGGGGATATTCCATTGCAATCGGGACTGACGGAAATCCGCCCCCTGTACCGATATCTAATAAGGTTTCCGGTACCTTGTATTTATCAAAAAACTTTCCAAGACTTAAGGAATCGCAAATATGTTTTTCCCACAAAAATTTTTCATCATTTTTTGAAACTAAATTTACTTTATGATTTTCTTCTATAAATAATTCAGAATATTTTTCAAAATTTTGTTTATTTTTCATATTTTACTCTTAGTTTTTCAAATTCTTCCTGCGGAATAAATTTTTTCAGGTATTCCAATTTGGAATTAAATTTGTCCAAATCGTTTCTCAACATTGAGGTTTTTGCCGTATTTTTTGCGTGTACGAAATATTTAAAAGCGTTTTCAAAATCTTTTCGCAACAAATAATAGTTTCCGATTTCCATTGAAACATCAGCAATATAAAACGGCTCATTTAATTCTTTGGCATAATTATAAGCCAATTTTAAATATTCAAGAGATTTTGAACTGTCTTTAGGGGCAAAAATTTCTGAAAGATGCCTTGCACTCGAATAAAGACCATTATAATTTTTGATTTGTTTATCTATTTGAACACTTTTCTCATAGCATTTTATTGCCAAATCAGTGTTTCCTGTTTCATCGTAAAGTTCAGCCAGATTTGCCATTGCCCTTGAAAGGTAATTATTATCTTTTTTAATTTCTATGCATTTTTTATAGTAATATGCTGCGGATTTAATATCGTCTTTTTCGTCATATACTCCCGCTAATCTGTAATACAGCTGTGATAGAACTGTTTTATCTGTATTTCCCGTAACCAATTTTAGTGATTTTTGGTAATAAGAAAATTCTTCATTCAGATTTCCGGAAATTTTAGCTAATGATAAATATACTTTTATTTTCAGCTCGGCAGGCAAATTTTCTTTCTTTTCGAGTTCGTTCAGCAAAAATTTTGCATTATCCTGCTTATATGATGCAAAATATATATTTGCCATTTCCAGTTGAACTTCCCACACTTTTTCTTTTTCCGAAATATTAAAATAATAGTCCTGCAGTTTTGTAAAATAATCGAGTGCATTGTGCCAATCTGACAGATTTTTATATGCATAAGCAAGGCGCTGATAAATTGTCGGCAAAAACATATCAAAATTATCATCATCCTGCTTATTGAGCGCACTTTGATATAATAAAACGGCATGTTTATAATTGTATTTGTTTTCTTCCTGTTTTGCAGAATTTATTATATCCGTTAATGACATTTTAGACCCGCTCAAAGCAATTTCTTTATTTTCTGCAGTTTCCTGTAAAAAATTATTTATTGAATCTGCAATTCCATCTAATACTGATTCATCTTCAAATATAAAGTTTATTTTTTCAATTTTTTCTTCTTTTGTTTCTTCCTTGGCAGAAGCAGGCATTGAAACAGGGGTATTTCCCGTTTGTTTAGGTGTTATGGGTTGAACAAATTGAACAAGAGTAGGAGAGATACCGCCTTGAATTTGCGGCTTTTTAGGGATAAACAAAGAATGATAATCTATTTCATTTCTCATCGTTTGTCTTGATAATCTTAAATCACGTTCAAGCGGCTTTAACGGTAATTGAGTTTCATATAACTCAACACAGGCTTTATGTAATTTTACCATTACACTTTGTTGAATTTGTTGTTCAATAATTTCTCTATAATAATCTTTTATGTAAAGGCTTTCACCATCAACATTCAATAAATAATTTTGAACAAAGAAATAGATTCTTTCCTGATTGAACAAATGCAGTGATTTAATCAAATTTATATGAATAGGAATTCGCATTAATGCCAAAAGCCTGAAAAGATGCAAACTTACAGGATCAATAAGCATAAGTGCTTCTTTTCTGACAAATTCGGAAAAAGACATTGCACTTTTTGAATAAACCTCTAAAAATTTTACAAGGCTGTATTGTCTGAGTTTCATTATTCTTATTGAAAGATTAATATATGTGTAATAACCTCTTGTCTGCTTATAAAGTTCATTTGAAATCGGCCCAATATTTTTAATATCATTGTCTTTCAAATATTTTTCAAAAATCTCTTTTGAAAATGCGAGAACAGATATTCTGTCATAATCAATATTATTAAATTCATTATAATCAAACGCTCTTGAGGAAAGTATAATTTTAATATTATCAAATTTTTCAAGATGCTCGATAAAACTCATAATATCTTTTTTATTTTCTTTCAGAATTGCCTGAAATGAATGCAAAACAACAACAATAGGATTATTTACAGCCTTAAAATATGTATTAATTTTCTGAGTAAAATTATCGACTTTTGCTTTTGGGAGTGTAATAGTTCCTTTTATAGCGTAGTTTCTAAAGGTTTCAAAAAATGACAGCAACATATCATCCAAAATAGTTGTTTCAAGACACATATATTTTATCAATACAACATTCTGCTTGAGGTAAGAATTAATATAACCTAGAATTTCGCCTTTACCCGAACCGGCAACTCCATTTAAAAGCAGTAATTTTTTGTCATTTTGCAAAAAATCACAAATATCTCCTATTTGCCTTTCATTATTCTCAATCAAATAATGATTATATGGAATGTCTGCTGCTAAATCTTTTATATTAATTTTTTGATCTATGTAATTTGTATTCATAATTAAAATGTCATATAACTTTTAAGCTAATCGTTCAACATTATTAATTAACTCTGTTTCTGCCGTTTTCTTTGGCATGATAGAGCCTTTTATCTGCTGATTCTATAATTTTTGACGGCTCAATTCCGTCATTTTCGCCATAAGTTGCAACTCCAAGACTTATAGTAACATTACTTTCTTTGTTATTGCTGAGCTTAAAAGTTTGTGAGGCAACCATATCGCATAATTTTTGAGCAATTGCGACAGCTTCATCTTCTTTTGCATTCGGAAGAATTATGCTCATTTCTTCTCCGCCATAGCGGCACACAATATCACTTGAACGTACATTTTTCTTTAGTATAAATGCAACTTGTCTTAAAACTGCATCTCCTGACTGGTGCCCGAAGTTGTCATTAAATTTTTTGAAAAAATCAATATCAAGAATTATCAAAGAGAACACATTTTCATATCGTTTTGCATTTGCACAAAACATTTGCATTTGCTCCTGAAAATATCTGTGATTATATAATTCTGTCAAACCGTCGGTTGTCGCAAGTTTGTATTGTTTATCAAAATCTTTTGATTTAATTAAATATTTTGCAATTACCGTCAGAATAAACGCTATTATCGTAAATACAATCGGAGAAATGATTTCCAGCCACAAATTTTGATGTATCATAAAATAATAACCCAAAATAACATAAGCAAAATATATTGTAACTGTCAGTCCTAAAATAACAGGCATAGAGTCAAGCACCAAAACAATTGAAATAATTAACAGAACAAGAGCAACTGTAATGAAGATATTCACGGTCGGGGTTGTCTTTTTTATCAGATTGTTATCCAAAATGTTGTTTACATAAGTTGTCTGAACTTCCACTCCGGGGTAAACTTTATCAACAGGGACTGTTTTTATATCCGAAAGACTTGAAACCGTTGCCCCAAAATATACAATTTTATCTTTGAAATCAAAATTATATTTTTTATCCCCTTCCATTGCCAAAATTAATTGATACAAAGGAATATGTTCATAAGTTCCGGTTTGCCCATACCAATTAAGAGTTACAGAGCCATCTTCATTAACAGGAATTTTTTTATTTCCCAAAATCAATTCGCCTTTTTTATTTATCACAAATTCTTTTTTATCTTTCAGACCGAGTGAATCAAGCGCCACTTTAAATGCCAACTGAGGATAATATTTACCGTTATAATTTAAAAACAGCGGCATTTGCCTCAGCACTCCGTCATCACCGCGTAAAACATTTATCATCCCGATGTTTGAAGTATTTTTCAGAATTCCTTCCAAAATACTTCTGCAATTTGTAAATTTATAATAATCGGTATCAACTTTTTGTGAATTGTTTTTAATTTTTACCGACAGTTTTTCAGGAAGTATAGCCGGTTTGCGCACATCTTTTTCCTGATTGTCAAGATTCATTGCGGTGTATACATTATCATATTTTTTAAATATTTCCGTTAATGCATTATCGGAATTTTTATCGCTCTTAATTGATTTTACAAACATTAAATCAAATGCAATACTTCTTGGAGATTGAGCTTCTATATAATCCGTAATCCTTGCGTAAGTACTCCTGTCAAGCGGCCATTCTCCATATTTTTCGAGAATATACTCATAACTTGCATCATCAATTGCGACAATTACAATGTTATTGTTGTGCTGTCTTAAACCGACTGAAGATATATAGTTTTGCCTTATATCAAAACTGCGGTTTTCCATGGACGAAAGGAATGTTTTATAATTTCCGTTTTTTAACCCGAATATGATTAAAAAACCTAAAATCAATGCCCATATTATATATAAAAGTTTTTTTAACATAATATTCCTGATTATTTACTGTTTTGCGACTTTTTATTTAGCATTCTCAGTATAATTTATTGCAGGAAAATTGACAAGAATATTTTTAAATACAAATTTTTGTTCAAGAATTCTATTGTGAATTTTTAGAATTTCGGTATTATAACTCAATTCATCCGGATTTTTTAAATAACCCAAAAGGCATTCTTCATTTATATTCATATCTCATCCTACAAAATGTGTGACAACATACTCATTATGCCAAATTTTGTGATATAAAAAATCAACTTTTTAATATAGTTTGAAGAATTTTATCTAATACAATTGGAGGAAATATCAGTTTCAGTCACTATAACTTGAATTCTGATATTTATAATCCGTAATAACTTAGTACCTTAACGCTTTTGTGCCGTTATTAATACTCAATCCCTTTTCTTGCATGAACCCCTTTATCCCAGTAATGTTTAACAGGTTCAATGCGAGAAACAAGATGTGCAATTTCAATAATTTTTGGATGAGCATTTCTTCCGGTCAATACAATTTCCATCTCATCAGGCTTGCTTTTTAAAACTTTTATAACCTCATCAACATCAAGAATGCCCATATCAATTGCAATATTTGCTTCGTCCATGATTATAAGCTGATATTCATCATTTTTAACAGCTTTTTTAACAAGATTCCAACCCTTTTTTATTTTTTTATGGTCTTGTTCATTTTCGTTTGATTTATAAATAACCCTGTCCAAGCCTGCCTGAACTATAGTAAGATTATCCGCAATTTTATCCGATAATTGACGAAATGAATTTAATTCTCCGTAATCATTACCGCCTTTGGTAAACATGACTATTAAAACTTTCCAATCTCTGCCTAAAGCACGCATAGCAAGCCCCAATGATGCGGTAGTTTTTCCTTTCCCATCCCCCGTATATACTTGTATGTACCCGTGCTGATCCCAATTCGGGTTTATTAATTTCATTTGTTTATATTCTGTCATGGTATCTATCCGCCATAATTAAGGCTTTTGTCTGCTGTATGCAAATTTATTTTTTAAATTGTTATTTTATTATATAGTAAAAATATGACTGATAAAAAAGAACTTCGCATAAAAGCAAAAAATATTCGTAAAAATCTTACGATGAAAGAAGTTTCTGCGCAATTGGCAGCATTGATAAGACAAAACGAATTTTATAAAAATGCCGAAAATATCATGCTTTTTTATCCGACAAAGTATGAAGTCGATTTGAGAGAATTATTTAGTGATAATAAAAATTTTTACCTGCCGAAAGTTGATGGGGAAAATCTTTTGGTTTGTCCGTATATTTGTCATCAAGACAATACTAATCTGCAAAAATCACCTTTAGGAATTTATGAACCTTGTAGTGAACCCGTTAGTGCCAAAGTTTTGGATTTAGTTATTATACCGGCACTAATGTGCGATAAACACAGGTATCGCCTTGGCTATGGCGGCGGATTTTATGACAGATTTATTACAAAATACGGGCAGAACTTTAAAACGATGTGTGCGATACCTGATGAACTTTATGTCGAAAATCTGCCGGTTAATGATTTAGACCAAAAAGTTGATTTTATAATAACAACTTAAAAGATGTAAATGCAGAATCAACAATAAATACAAAAAAGTAAAATAGAATATCAGACATATTTAACCGATAATTATCATTATACTACCCTATATTCTTTGCAGCCGCACAAAACACTTGTCACTGCTTCAAATGACTTTTGTACAATCCTGTAATCATAATCCTTTGGTAACATTTCTACATTAACAACAGCTATATTACGCTCAAGACAAGTTTTAAGATTGATATGCTTGACATCCTCCGAACGTGTTACTATCACTCTGAGATTTTTAAATTGTTTGATAACATCTTCACTTAGTATGGACGGGATATAAATATTCAATGCTGTTGTATTTACCAAATCATTTTCGGATAACTCCCTGACAGTCTTTTTATTCAAGCTGCCCGTGAAAAATTTTATATCATAATTATCAAGTTTATTCTTTTCAAAAAATAATTTTTCACTATCCCTGTAATCAAAAAATAACATTTTACAAACCATATCACGCTCCTTTTATATCTATAATTACTTGTACGATATTTTATTTGTATTACCCGAAAGGATTAGTTTTATTTCATAAATATAAGCATTTTTTCCAATGAAAACTACAAAAAATAATTCTATTATTAATAGTGCAGTTTGAATTAATATTGCAAAGTTACACCGTGACATTCAACGGGCATGCAACAAAATTGCAGAATTCAAATGCAACGGATGATAAATTTTCGGATAACGCATGACCCGATAAATTTATCGCCGTAAAAAAGGCATGGTTTTTTCAGCTAAAATCATGCCTTTTTGCTTGCGGCATGCCTGTAATTTTTAAAAATTAACTAATATTTTACAAAACTTAACAAGTGCAAAACAGGGGGAAACCATGTATTGACATGGTTTCAAGTTACCCGATAGTGTCTAAAACCATGTCATGACATGGTTTCAGGGTATTATAAAATACCCCGAACCCCTTGTTGAGCGTGATTTAGAGGGATGTTACAAAACTTAATAACACCATGAATAACGCTTGAAAAAATTGTCTTATTTTCTATAATGTTGTTATAGAGTGAAGTCATTGATTTGACGGGCTTTAGGGGAGATATGTCAATATATCCGTGAGGGATTGTTGGCGGTATTTATACGAATAAATGGAGATTATATAATTGTTAAGAAGTAGAGATATGGGCAGAGCAGTTGCAGTAAGGCGTTGGACTACAACAGCAGTCGAATGCTACAAACGTGGTTGCAATTGCGAGGGTTGTTTTTATAAAGATTTTTTCAGCGGTTCCTCACAAAAATGTCAAATGAAGGCATCCGTTTTGGAACTTGTCAGAGTTATCGGTACTCCTGATGTAGAATTACCGCAATTTTTATCTGAAGAATAGGGCTTTAAAAATACAATTGAATGTGTTATAATGACATAGTGACATGTGAAGAATCGGAGGTAATTATGCACATTCATGTTAACGGTAAAAATATTGAAATTACCGATGCTATCAAAGCTTATGTAAAAGAAAAAATCGGCAAAGTTGCTGCGCGTTATGACCAAATTCAGGGGATTGATGTCGTTTTGACTGTTATCAAAAATCCTGCAGCAGAAGGAAAACATATCGCAGAACTTACCTGCAAAACGAATTCGGGTACAATTCACAGTGAAGAAGCTGCTGAATCTATGTATGCAAGTATCGATTTATTAGCTGATAAATTTGCAAGACAAATTACAAAATTTAAGGATAAAAATATTGCTTCAAGCAAAGAATCAATCCGTAACGTAGTTGAAACTCCGGAAACCGAAGAAGCTGAAGCATAGAAATACCAAATATTTATAAAAGCCGTGATACTGTTTAGTATCACGGCTTTTATATTATATGTAGGTATCGTGCAATAAAATGCACGATACTGACTGTTACCTATAAAGCAGTTTGCAAGTATAGTAAAGCTGCATTAACATTAATACTATAGGCAATTTTTCATATATATACATAGGTAGGTTACTTTAATTGTAGAAAGAAACAAGTAATATGGGAAATCCGGTAGTACCACAAATGTTTCGACCTCTAAATGAATACACTGTAACAAGACTGACTTAAAGACATGGTTGCGAGTTATGTAAAACATTATATCCCCCTCGCAAAAAACTATTTGTAGCTACTAATTTCTTTAAAGGACTAAAAAACATATTATCAAAGTTTGTAAAATAACGTGCTAAATATTATTTTATGCACAAAGTTTTAATCTGCTCAAGAAGTTATACAGATTACCGACTGAACAGCCGTAATATAATGTATTGAACTGGCACAGGCACTTGACAAAATAATGGTTATAGTAAATAATACTCATATAGGGGCAAGCCCCAAGCAAGTGCTAGTTACTTGAGGCTTGACTTAGTACCCTATAAGAAAAGATAAAGTAAATTTAGAAGTGCTATCAGTACCTTGATAGCACTTTTAATTATTCGTCTTTTCACATCCTCACCTCCTTTCCACCGATTTCTTAGTAAAATACGTGTGTGGGTGGAGGCAAGTGGTACTACCCTAATCGGATTGTACCACAAATATATATGCTCACATATCAATTAGTGATTATGCAGAACTTAATAATTTATTATGCAAAAATTTTCAGATTATTAAACCCTCAGTTAAAATAATCATAATTATGTGATAAAAACAAGCCCCTGAAACAAGTTTAGGGGCTTGTATATTAGTTCAGAATGATAAAACTTCCGTTTTTGTTTTAAAATTGTTTACCCGATAACAGGCGGATTGAATACTCTTGTTGCAAGTTCTTTATCAAGAGCCAAAATCCCTTGTTTATCGTCGCCGATTAGTTCTAGTTTTGCAAGAACCCCGCCGACACTTGCTTCTTCTTCAACCTGTTCTTTGATGTACCAATTCAAAAAAATCAATGCTGCTCTGTCTTTTACTTCATCAGCAACATCGGCAAGCGCATTAATTCTTGATGTTACATATTCTTCGTGTTCAAGTACTTGTCTGAAAATTTCAACAGGAGTTGAACCTTTTATTTCAGGTTTATCAATTGCGAATAATTCAATGCTTCCGCCACGTTCCAGCACATAATCATACATTCCTTGTGCGTGCGCTCTTTCTTCCTGCATCTGAATATCAAACCAGTTTACAAATCCGTCAAGATTCATTTCGGAAAATCTTGCTTTCATTGCCATATAAAGGTATTCTGAAAAATATTCCTTGTTAATTTGATCATTAAATGCCGCTTCCATTTTTTTGTCTATTGCCATATTTGCCTCCTTTTTTTATGTGAATTGTGAATAGACTAACAATCAATAAATGTGCGTAAGCACAGATAAAGACGATTCACTGTTTACAACTCACAATTCACTTTATTGTTTTTACTATCTCTTTTGCAAGTGCTTCGAGTTCCTCTCTTTGAGTTTGTTTAACCGAAGATTTTATTGTAATTTTGTTAGCAATAATTTCGGTATTTTTCCATTTTGAAATGATTTCAGTCATCAAATTCCCCGCTGTAACTGCCCAGGAACCGTTTTCAATGATTGCAATTTTGCGATTTTGGATATTGTGAGCGGTTAAATCGTGCAAAAGATTTTCCATTGTAACAAATATACCCATATTATATGTTGTTGTTGCAAAAACTATGTGAGAATATTTGAATGCATCCGAAACAATGTATGACGGATGAGTAACCGATGCATCATACATCTTTATATCCTTCACCCCGAGTTTTGCAAGTTCCCCTGCAAGAATTTCGGCAACGTTTTGCGTGTTGCCGTAAACAGATGTATACGGAATCAGAACAGATTGAATTTCCGGTTCATAGGTTGACCATTTTTGATATTTATCAATAAATAAATTTAAATCTTTTCTCCAAATATAACCATGCAAAGGACAAATCATATCAATTTCAATAGCAGCAGCTTTTTTAAGAAGTGCTTGGACCTGTTGTCCGTATTTACCTACTATATTTGTATAATACCTTCTTGCTTCATCCATGTACCGATGTTCAAAATCTACTTCATCAGCAAAAATATTCCCGTCAATTGCACCGAAAGAGCCAAACGCATCAGCAGAAAATAAAATTTTATCCGTTGCATCGTAAGTAACCATTACTTCAGGCCAGTGAACCATCGGAGCCATTACAAATGTTAATGTATGATGCCCTGTTTCAAGGGTATCACCTTCTTTCACAATTACATATTGTTCCTGAGGAAATTCAAAATCGAAAAATTGAGAAATCATTGATTGCGTTTTTGCGTTACATACGATTTTTACATCAGGATATTTATTTATTATATTTTCAATTTCAGCACAGTGATCAGGCTCCATGTGATTAATAATCAAGTAATCCAAATTCCTGCCGTTTAATACATGTGCGATATTTTCAAAAAATTGATGTGCAACGGCTTTATCTACCGTATCAAGTAAAACTGTCTTATCATCCAATAAAATGTATGAATTGTAGGAAACGCCCAACGGAACATCATATACTCCTTCAAACAACGAAATCCTTCTGTCGTTAGCACCAACCCAATGTAAATCTTTAGTAACTTGTTTTGTATTATACATTTTCATCTCCTTAGTATTGAATTTATAATAGCACAAAATAGGCAAATTTGAAGGGAACACGACAAAATGAAATAAAACAATGAAAGAATAAGTAATAAGTTCATATCAGGTTATCAGTATAGGCAGTATTTAAAATTTTCAGTCTTTTTTAGTTTTTTCTTTACATATTGTAATTTATTTACATCAAATACATAAGATTGTATTATGATATATTGTAAGATATGTAAATTATTTCTTTTGGAGGCAAAATTGGCACAAAAGTTTTATATAAAGGGAGGAACCCCACTCAAAGGCGAAGTACAAATCGGCGGTGCAAAAAATTCAGTCTTAAAACTGATTGCTGCTGCGCTTTTAGTTAAAGGCTCGACAAAAATATATAATGTTCCGGAATTGACTGACGTTGATATAATGCTCAAAGTTGTTGAGCAATTAGGTGCAAAAATAGATTATAACAGGAAGGAAAAATCTGTTGTAATTGATGCTACCGAACTGACAAGCGTCACTGCTACTTATGAGCTTGTCAGTAAAATGAGAGCATCTTTTGTTGTATTGGGAGCTTTGGTATCCCGTTGCAGGGAGGCAAAAGTCGCAATGCCCGGCGGTTGTGCAATCGGTGAACGCAGAGTGGATTTTCATATTAAGGGTCTTGAGGCTCTTGGAGCTAAAATTAAGATTGAAAACGGATACGTAATTGCAAAAGCCAACAAATTGACAGGTGCCGAAGTTTATCTTGATATTCCTTCTGTTGGTGCGACAGAAAATATAATGCTTGCGTCAGTTTTGGCAGAAGGTTCAACAAGGATACAAAATGCCGCACAAGAACCGGAAATTATTGATCTTGCGAATTTCTTAAATACAATGGGAGCAGATGTGAACGGTGCAGGAACATCAGAGATTATAATAAACGGTGTTAAACCCGATCATTTACATTCAATAGAATATACCACAATCCCCGATCGTATTGAAGCAGGTACATATATGACTGCAATTATTGCCACAAAAGGTAAGGGAATAATAAAAAATATATATCCGGCTCATTTGACATTTTTCACAAATAAATTGTTGAAAATGGGTGCAAATATCAAACTTTTAGACCCGACTTCCATGGAAGTCAGTTGCAAGAACAGATTAAGTTCTATTAATTTCATAACCCAGCCTTATCCCGGATTTCCTACGGATTTACAATCAATGGCAATGGCTTTATTAACAACAGCAAACGGAGTAGGAATTATAACCGAAAGTTTGTATGAAAATCGTTTTATGCAAGTACCTGATCTCAACAGAATGGGAGCAGATATTCATCAGGACAGAAATCACGCAATAATAAAAGGTGTAAAAAAACTTTCAGGAACAAATCTGACTGCCAGTGATTTGAGAGCCGGTGCAGCACTGGTTGTGGCAGCATTGATGGCAGACGGGGAATCCATTGTTGAAAAAATACATCATATAGATAGAGGATACGAAAATTTTGAAAATAAGATAAGATTGTTGGGAGGGAAGATAGAAAGAAGA
>CACXFH010000096.1 GCA_902766975.1 uncultured bacterium
AATGATGGTGCTCCGATTGCTAAAATAGCTACTGCAATTAATGATACTGCTAATTTTTTCATTCTTGGTTCTCTCCTTTCTTAACCTCTGAATTTAATTGTTCTAACTTTTGTTTTTTTATTTCCAATCTTTCATTATAGAATTCTAAATTTTGTTCTTTTAAGCGCTTTTTGTCCGTTGCATTATTAATCTTCTTTATATATCTCAAGTATTCTTTTCTGTGTTTTTTATGAGTTTTGACTGAATTGTCTTTGTTTTTCAAACCGGATATTTGTCTTGAAGATTTTTCGGTAATCTCTGTACCATCTGTTGATTTTATATTATGTACTTTGCTGTTTTTTGTTTTAGCGCAAACACACAAACAACACAAGAGCAAAAACACAATACTTAAAACCAATGCTTTTTTCATAGAAACAATTTACTCCAAAATCGGATATTTTTCAATAATTTCTTTAATCCCTTTTTTTGCGACATTAAAAATTTCAATCATTTGTTCATAATCATAAGGTTCGCCTTCTGCAGTTGTTTGAAATTCGATAATTTTCCCGCTTTTTGTTAAGACTACATTTGAATCAACTTGAGCGTGAGAATCTTCATCATAGTTAAGATCTAATTTTACTTCACCGTTGATTATCCCCGCAGAAATCGCTGCAATAGGTTCAATTATCGGATTTTGAGTTAATGTTCCGTCAGCAAGCATTTTTTTTACTGCCTCGCACAATGCAACATATCCTCCGCAAATGCTTGCTGTCCTTGTTCCCCCGTCGGCTTGAATTACATCAGCATCTATTGTTATTGTCAAATCCTGTATTTTGGTCAAATCAACGCAAGCTCTAAGACTTCTGCCGATAAGTCGTTGAATTTCTTGAGTACGTCCGGAAATTTTTGTTCTTTCTCTTTGACATCTTGTTGATGTTGAAGAAGGTAAAAGTGAATATTCTGCCGTCAGCCAGCCTCTTGGGTCCTCTTTATCCATCCATTTGGGTTTTCCTTGCTCAACGCTTGCAGTCGTAATTACTTTTGTGTCTCCAAATTCGACCAAAACTGACCCCAAGGCATGTTTTGTATAATCTGTTGTAAATTTTATTTGTCTTGTTTGATTATTTTCTCTGTTTTCTAATCTCATGTATCCCTCCTGTATTCGTAATCCCACGTGTAAATTTGACCGCAATAACGGCATACCGCATGCTCATTCATAAACTGTAAATCCGGTATAAATACATATCCGTCAACAGTAATTTCAATATCACCTTTTTCGTTATATCTTTGTGAAAAATTTTTATCACCCATATAATCAGGTGAAAACATAAGTTCAAATTTATCTATGGATTTACAGTTTTTACAAATAAACATTATATTTTATTCTGAAATTATTTCAGAATCTCCTATTCATTTTCTTGTTCTTCTTTTCTTGAACGTTTTTGCTTTTTAGGTTTGGGTTCCTCACGGTTTCCTTTTAGCTTGCATAAGGTTTTATACCAAAGGGTATAGCAAATACTTCTTATTGGCAGACTCAAACCCACAACTACAGTGCTTAACAAACTCATAAATATTGTTTTTGATATTAAATTAACGGTAATTTCAGGTCTGTTTAAGTATCTTAAGGCTTTATTTATATATTCAAGTTCCAAACCGTTTCCGATAAAATCAAAAAGTGAACATATTTTGTCCGTTAGGTGCAGACAATCAAATATTACAGACAATCCTTCCGTTATTATGTATATTGAGAAAAACCATAAAATAAGCATTAAAAAGAATGTTCGCCACCAGTTATTCTTAACAAGATAAAAACTCTTGCTGAAACATTCTTTTATTGACAAATCTTCTTCAAAGGTGAATACCTGATATACAATAATAAAAAATACCCAAATTATGAGTGTTGGTACTATTCCTAAAATTATAGCGGAGCTTAGAATTCCTGCTGCAGACAGCAACCCGACAACTAAGAGGAAACCTATATATTTAAGCGCTCTGCGTGTAGCAACCTCTCTGTGGGATTGAAAATCATAAACTCTGCCTGTTGTTAATGCTCCTTCGGTCATTGAGTTTAGTGCAACATAAGCCACCATATAATCCCAAAAAGCTTTCATAAATATTAAAAGCCCCGGAAGTGCCAGCAAAAGTATTATTCCCATTGCAGAAGTCATTGAAGTTGCCTTGCTTGCGACCTTATCTGCCAAACCGATTGTCAGCCCGAATGTTAGCGCAAGCCCGATTATTTGACCGAATACCGGAAACAACATATACAAAATAAATTTATCAATGTTTGAAAAATATATTTTAAGACCGTCAAAAATAACAAACCAGATGCTGTTTTTAATCTTTTCTTTAGTCATGCAGCCTCCTTTATAATATAATTTTATTATAAATAGAAGGAAATTAAAATATAATGCCAACGGATTATAAAGAACTTATCTCAAAGTTTACAAAAGAGGATTATCTGGAAAACAGAGTAAATTTGCATATTCACACCGCCTACTCTGACGGTAAAGGTAATTATCGTGATATTGCAAAGCAAGCGCAGTCTAAAGGTTATACAAATATTGCAATAACCGATCATAATACTGTAAAAGGGCATATTGATAATGCTGATTTACTGGGATTTGTTGTTCCGGCTGTTGAATTTGATGTTTGGTATAAATATATTTTTCTTCATCTTATAGCTTACGGAATTGATATAAATGCTCATTGTATGCAGAAATTTTATGCGAAAAATAAAGCAGAAACCGAAAAAGATATTGTTCGTATTTTGCCAAAACGTAATATAAAAGAACTTATTAAAGCTATCCACAATGCCGGAGGAATTGCGGTTATAGCTCATCCTGCGTGCTGTTGGGCGCTAAATCCTGATGAATTTATAAAAGATTTGGTTGATATAGGCTTGGATGGGATGGAAATTTATTATCCCTACCCGAGATGGCGCAAATATATGAAATTTGCTCCTGTAGAAAAATTGGAACAAATCGCCGATAAATATAATTTAATCAAAACCGGCGGCACAGACTTGCATGATACACTATTATAATTTGAAGGTGTAGCTTTTCTCTGTTAACAATAAATGTTGAGGTCTTAAACTAAAATTTCACGTAGCTTATCCATGTTTTTTATTATAAACAATTGACGAAATCAAAGCTGCAACGATGAATACCAATCCGATTAAACCTGTTACAACTTCAGGAATTTCCTTAACTGTAGTTATAAGCATTATAACCGCCAATGCACCGATTGCCCAGTGTGCGCCGTGTTCTAAATATCTGAATTTCGCAAGTGTTTTGGTTTCCACAATCAAAAGCGTCAAAGAACGCACAAACATTGCTCCGATACCAAGTCCGATTGCAATTATTATTACATCATTACTAAGTGCAAATGCACCCAATACCCCGTCTAAAGAAAACGAAGCATCTATAAGTTCCAAATAAAGAAAACTTACAAAACCCGTACAAGCCACCGCATTTGTTGCACATTTTGCCATTCTTTCCTGATCGTGTTTTTCAAGGAAATGAGAAACTCCGTCTATTGCTAAATATGTTATAATCCCTGTTATACCGGCGATTAATACCGGTACTTTTTGTTCGTCGGGTATAAAATTATTCAAAATGATTAACACAATTAGCGAAATAACAATTTCTATCCCTCTTACCCTGTCAAGATATGAGATAGGGGCTTCAATACAGCTAATCCAGTGAACATCTTTTTCGTGATTGAAAAAGTAATTCAAAAACAGCATTATCAAAAATATCCCGCCAAAGGCTACAATCGGAGCATGAGACAGTTCAAGATAATGCGCATACTTCATAGAATCAGTTATTGCGATATTTGCAACGGTAACAATATCAAGATGTGCAAAAATTGAAACTACAAGGATAGGGAATAAAAATCTCATCCCGAATACCGCAATTGCAATACCCCATGTTAAAAACCTTTTCTGCCAAACTTTTGACATGTGCTCAAGTTTCATTGCATTTACTACAGCGTTATCAAAAGACAAACTTATTTCAAGAATTGCTAAAATCCCTGCTATAAATACAGCCATTAAGCCACTGCCGGGTTTTACATGCTCTCCCCAAAAATATGCGCCTAAAATGCCGCATATCGTTACTATAATTGAATCAACAAAATATTTAATCATGCTTTCTCTCTCTATTCAGACATAATAAAGGCGGGATATGTTTTCCCGCCCTAAAAACTTTATAATAATTACTTATTAATGTCGCTTGAACTGGGTACATAATATTGGAATGTATCAGGACCGTTTTCTGGAAACACTAATAAGAACGGTTGGTTTTGTCTTATGATACCGTTTCCGCCTTTATAGTATGCTGCAAATTCTTTTTTAATGGGAACCTGTTCTTCCTGAAAATTTACAAATGCTATCGGGGTGAATGAGAAAGAACCGTCTTGAGATTGCGCTACTTTCCCTGCAACCTGATACCCTTGAAATAACATTACGTCATAATCAAGTCTTGTGTTTGCGTTCATTTGAACATGTAATACCTGAGGCGGATTAGTTGTATTAAAATCTTCTAATGCAGAAACCTGAACAGTCTTTGCCTGAACAGCTCCCGCAAAAGAAAATGCAAGAACTAAACCTACAACTGCACTTAACAATTTTTTCATTTTATATTACTCCTTTACTGTTATTGTTTTTTTACATCCGGAAACTTTAAATAAAACACGCTGTTTTGTTCAAAATATAAATCTTGACCCTTTTTTGTGTATGAAAGCGGTGAAGCTTCATATAAAGATTTAGCGCTTGATTTTATTATGTTTCCTTCTTCGTTTTCAATTGCTCCTTCTACTGCTGCGACTCCCATACTCAAACCTTTTACAAAATGGTTTCCGACTCCGAGAACCGCACTCTTAGCTAATTGAGCTTTATCTATTGTTGTTGTGTATGTTCCGATAACAGAATCCTTTATATTGTGTTTTGTTCCGTTAGCATCTGCATACCATTCGGGGCGGAAAGAAAATTTTGCATTTCTTTTTAGTCTTTTCGGGCTGATTACATTAACCAGCTGCCCCTGAACCGTTGAACCCGCAGGAATTGTTAATGAGTCTGAAAGTTCAAGCGGATTAAAGATTTTGATTTCTATGGATTGTGGCGGATTTGCGGTTGAAAACTTGTCAAGCGTTGCCGCTACAATAGTTTTTGCGTTGACAGAAGAAAATAGTCCCGTCAATATTGTCATTATAAAACATAAAAATATTTTTTTTTGCATATTTTATAAATCCTCAAGGATATATTAGCAGAATTTTTAAAAATTGGCAAGATATTACGCTTTATTCAAATATTTTTTTAAATATTGACCGGTATAAGAGTTTTTGCACTCCATAATTTCTTGCGGGGTACCTTGAGCTACAACATTTCCGCCTTCAACTCCGCCTTCGGGTCCTAAATCTATAATGTGATCTGCTATTTTTATCAAATCGAGATTGTGTTCAATCATCAGTATCGTGTTTCCCTGATTTGCAAGAGCATGAAGAATTTTTGCAAGTTTATCCAAGTCATACCAATGTAAACCGACAGACGGTTCATCCAGCAAATATAGCGTTTTGCCCGTTGAGCGTTTGTTAAGTTCAGACGCAAGTTTTATTCTTTGAGCTTCCCCGCCTGATAATGTTGTAGAGCTTTGACCGAGTTTCATATAATCAAGTCCGACATCATTAAGAGTTTGCAATTTTCTTTGTATTGCAGGAATATTTTCAAAAAAATCCAGTGCTTCTTTTATGCTCATATCAAGGACATCCGATATTGTTTTGCCTTTGTATTTAACTTCCAAAGTTTCTCTGTTATAACGTTTCCCTTTGCAAACATCGCATTTTACATAAACATCAGACAAAAAATTCATTTCAATTTTGACAAGACCATCTCCTTTGCAAGCTTCGCATCTCCCGCCTTTGACATTGAAACTGAATCTGCCAGGTTTATATCCTCTTACCTTTGCTTCATTAGTTTTTGCGTATAAATCGCGAATATGAGAAAATACATCGGTGTATGTTGCAGGATTTGAACGAGGAGTTCTGCCAATGGGTGATTGGTCAATATTTATCACCTTATCAATGTTTTCAAATCCCAAAATATCGTCTATTCCTTGGGGTTTTGGTTTATTTTTTCTCAACTTATGTATTGCAAATTCGTATAACAAATCCTGCATCAAAGAGGACTTGCCGCTTCCGGATACTCCTGTCAGCACAACGATTTTGCCAAGCGGAATATCAACATTAATATTTTTCAAATTATTTAAGTGTGCATTTTTTATTTGCAGATAATTCCCGTTGCCTTCGCGCAGCTTTTTGGGGATAGGAATATATTTTTCTCCGCTTAAATATTTCCCTGTAATAGAATTTTTTGCTGCAATTATATCTTCTACTGAGCCCTGAGCAATAATTTTCCCGCCCGAAGCGCCTGCTTTTGGTCCGATATCCACAATATAATCTGCATTTCTGATTGTATCTTCATCATGTTCTACAACAATCAGTGTGTTGCCTAAATTTCTCAATTTAAACAAAGTTTTTATAAGCATATCATTGTCTCTTTGATGAAGCCCGATAGACGGTTCATCCAACACATATAAAACTCCGCTCAATCCGCTGCCGATTTGAGATGCAAGACGAATTCTCTGGGCTTCTCCCCCTGACAATGTTCCTGCCATTCTTGCAAGGTTTAAATAATGTAATCCGACATCAATTAGAAATTTCAATCTTGCTCTGATTTCATCAAGGATTTGCTTTGCAATTTTTAGCTGATGTTCGGTCAAATCAAGATATAAATCTGTTATAAATTTGAATTCATCATCAATTGATAACGTGGTAAATTCATAAATATTCAAATCTTTTATTTTAACTGCAAGCGGAAATGGCTTTAATCTTGCCCCGTGGCATTGAGGACACGGTTTTGCGACCATAAAGGGTTCAATTTCTTCCCGCCAGTAATCTCCGTTTGTTTCGTTGTATCTTTTCTCCAAAAATGGTATAACACCTACAAACGGGATATTTCTTGTAACATATCTGTTTGTTCCGAAATCTTTTATTCTCATTTTTATAGGTTCGTCTGAACCGTATAATATTATATCCTTGTGTTTTTGGGAAAGCTTTTCATAAGGAGTATCCATGTCAATGTTATATGCATTGCAAACGGAACTCAGCATATCTTTATAGTATGTTGTTGCAGGTCTGTCCCAAGCATATATAGCATTTTCATTTATTGATTTCGTTTTGTCAGGTACAACAAGATCAGGGTCTACTACAAAATCGGCTCCTAATCCGCCGCATCTTTCGCAAGCTCCGTAAGGTGCATTAAATGAAAATATTCTCGGTGTTAATTCTTCATAGCTTATATTACAATGCGGACAAGCAAGTTTTTCACTGAAAACTATTTCTTTATCTCCGATAACATCAATATTTACAATCCCGTCCGCACGTTTAAGTGCTGTTTGAACGCTGTCTGCGATTCTTGATGTTGCACTTTCTTTTACTACTATTCGGTCAACAACAATACTTATATCATGTTTTTTGTTCTTTTCAAGGGTTATTTCATCTTCGTCCAGATTATATATTTCCCCGTCTGCTTTTATTCGGACAAATCCTTCATGAGAGAGTTCCCGAAAAGTTGACGAATATTCACCTTTTTTACCTCTTATAATAGGTGAAAGTATTTGAATTTTTGTACCTTCACCAAGTTGCATGATTTTATTTACAATTTCATCAAGAGTTTGCGGTTTGATTTTTCTTCCGCATTTCGGGCAGTGTGGGATTCCGATTCTTGCATACATCAGTCGCAAATAATCATAAATTTCAGTAATTGTCCCGACTGTCGAACGGGGATTGTTGCTTGTTGATTTTTGGTCAATAGAAATTGCAGGAGATAATCCGTCTATATATTCTACATCCGGCTTATCCAGTTGCCCCAAAAATTGTCGGGCATAAGTCGAAAGACTTTCTACATATCGCCTTTGCCCTTCTGCAAAAATTGTATCAAACGCCAATGAGCTTTTTCCTGAGCCTGAAACTCCGGTAAAAACAACAAGTTCGTTTTTAGGGATTTCGAGTGATACATTTTTTAAATTATGTTCTTTTGCTCCCGAGATTTTTATTGTTTCAGTCATATTATTATTATCATTCATCAAAAAAAATATTCAAATAAATGTTAAGCAATTCGTATATTTATAATTTATGCTTTGTGCTATTTGAGTTAAGTGCTATAATTAATATAGTTTTATTGTTGCTTGTGAAGTTGTCTTTTGCTTTGTGAAAGGACAATTGATATGGGAAAAACTACGGTCAAATACCCCTCTTTTTCAAATGGAACTGTAAATATAAATGGTCAAAATATTGCAAAAACATCTCGTTCCAATAATTCTGTAAATTCAGATTTTACTATGAGTGACACTCAAAAAAGAATATATGACTCCGTTCAAAATAATATGGCAGATGTTTTGGGAAATTTGTTTACAATTTCCGATCCTCAGCGAAAGGAATGGCAAAGTACGCTTGATGCAATGCAAAATGTGGGGATGCAAAATATTAATGATATTTATACTCCGATTCAAACGAATTTAAGAAATGATATAGCATCAAGATTTGGGAATCTGGACAATTCAATATTCTTAGATAATCTGAATGCCATTACGAATAACAAATCTAAAGCTATAGCAGATTTATCAAACAGTTTAATGCTTGCTCAAAACGATTTATATAACCGTGAAATTCAAAACAGGATGAATATGTTGGGTTTACTTGACGGATTAAATAATTCAATGAATGGAAATATCCTGAGTTTTCTTGGTTTGGCAAATCAAAATTCAAGTTTAGGAAATCAGTATAATAATGCTGCATATCAGGCTGCGTTGCAGGCTCAGGGTAACAGCTGGCAAAATCAGTTGGCAAGATTGGGTTCATCTGCCCTTGCAACTTATGGTATGGCTACAGGTAATCCCGCTGCTGTTGCATTAGCAGGTGGAATTAATACATACATGAGATAATTTAAGTGCGGGGCGACCCGCACTTTTATTTTACACATATGCCTTTATTTGTTATAATAGGCTTATGGAAAATCAAGAACAAAATTATGAAGATTTTATTTCAACTGTAAGCCACGAATTAAGAACTCCGCTAACATCTATTAGAGGTTTTTCCCAGACTATGCTTGCATCGTGGGATAAATTGGACGATGAAAGTAAAAAGAAATTCATAAAAATAATAGAAGAACAATCTCTCAGATTAATAAATTTAGTAGAAAATATGCTTGCGGTTACAAAATTGCACTCAAAAAATATTTATATATTTAACGAGACGAATATTAAACCTTTAATAGAACAAACAATTACAATCGTAAAAAGTAAATACTCCAGTCAAAAGTTTGATTTTTCCTGCCCTGAAAAACTTCCGAATATATTTGCAGATAAGGATAAATTTCAGCAAATAATGACAAATCTGATTGAAAACAGCGCAAAATATTCACCCGAAGGCTCAACGACCGAAATTGCAGCTTATGAACAAGGCGAAAGCGTAATTATATGTGTTACGAATTTAGGTATTCATATAGACAAAGATGACTATGACAAGATTTTTACCAAATTTTCAAGAATAGATAATCCGTTAACACGAAAAGTCCAAGGCAGTGGATTGGGTTTGTATATTACAAAAACGCTCACTGAAAAAATGGGTGGCAGTATATCAGTAAAGTCTGAACCGGTTGCAAATAGTGAATATGACAGGATTACATTCACTCTCAGTATGCCGGTTAAAAATATTGAGGAGCAAGCAAGAATAAAATGCAATCAGTAACTCTAATAATTGATAAACGACTTGAAATGTCTACAAAGTATAAAAAGCTCTTAGAAAACCCGTTAAATAAGGTTATGGTTTCTAAAAATTTGTTGGAGTCAATTAAAATAATTAAAGATTTAGAACCTGATTTAATAATTATTTCAGATAGTTTTGACAGTGATTTATCTGATTTTTGCAAGCAGGTTCGTGCTTTGACGTACAATATGCGTCCGGTAATTGTTGCATTGTCAAAATCAGCAGATTCAAATGACAGAATAAAAGTTCTAAACAGCGGGGCAGATGATTTTTTATCCGAGCCGGTAAATTTATCTGAATTTAAGGTCAGAATATCCGCGCATTTAAGAAGAGAATATGAATCTAATTTGGATTTAACGCAATTTTTACCTAACAAAAATTATACTTTGCGCGCAATAAAAAGAATTATCAGTCAAAAGACAGCTTGGTCAATGTTGTACATTAAAATTGAAAATTTTAAAGATTATAAAACGGCATATACTCAATTAGCTTCGGATAAGCTGCTTCAAACTTATAGTGCAATTATAAAAGCTACATTAACCGAGAATGATTTTGTAGGTTTGATTGATGAAGATTCATACTTAATTATTACGGATAATTTAAAGGCCGAAACGGTTGCAAAATTCTTAACTTATGCTTTTGATACTGTTGTTAATAAATTTTATCCCGAACACGATTTAAACAGAGGGTATATAATTCTGCAAGGGGATGATTTTGCAGGCAAGCGTGTGAATTTTGTGCATGTAACAATAAGCGGTATATCAAGTGAGAATTCCTCATACAACAGCATTGCACAAATTTTAAATAATTTATCACAATTGAATTCCATGGCGAATTTACCTAATAAATCCAATTATATTATTGACAGACCTAAAATTTCCGGTGAAAATTCTGTCCGACAAAGAAAGTATAATAACAGAATTGTTATATATGAATCCGATCAGGCTTTATGCACTTTGCTAAATACTATCCTTGATTTACAAGGATATGATATTAAAATTATGAATACTTATGAGGTCCCGAAATTTACTGATGAACCGGCGTTATTGATAATAGATGCCGGAGATTTAGAAAAACAAAATGGTTTGAATTTGTGCTATCAAATAAAAAACAGCGATAATTTTACAAATACAAAAGTCGTTGTTACTTCCGCAATTCATGATAAGGAATTAGTTTTAAATACCGGGGCAGATTTATATATCCCTAAGCCCTATGAGATTCCTACTCTTATAAAATGGGTCGATTCTTTAGTTAAAGAATATAATCAATAATAAATAGCAGATGTGATAATCGTAAATACGTAGTGCAAAATATGCAAGTATATAATAAAATTTGATGACTATGTAGATGTTACCGAAAATTTGACCCAAATAATTGTCTTTGCCAACATCCGAAGAAGGTTCAAAACCCCTCTTTAATTCTTCCCTACTCAGGTGAGAAACAGAACTGTCACCCATAGGGGAGGAATTCGGTTGGGCATACTTACACAACAAATCGGTTTTATTATCTGTCAAAATTGATAGACCCTGAAATAAATTCAAGGTGACAAAGGTCGGCGTTGCCACGCCGCCATAAAATGACCGGATTGCTTCACTACAGATAAATTTTTTATTTGGACAGTAGTGCACGACGGTAGAGGGCTAAAAAACAGGAAGTGAAAATCATCACTTCCTGTTTTTTATGCTACTGCAAGTTTTTGTACTTGCATTTTGTTTACTCTTTTAAATATCTCTATTTGACTCTTGGTATAAATTTTGATACACTTATTAGTATACAAAAGCCGATATGGCTCAGTTGGTAGAGCAGCTCATTCGTAATGAGCAGGTCGTCGGTTCAAGTCCGACTATCGGCTTTCTTTTTTAGAGAGGGTTTTCGCCCTCTTGTTTTTTATTTAACATAATAATTCAAAAGTGTCTGATAAATATCCGGCTGCTTTTTTATTTAATCAGTCTCTTTAGAAATAATTTTAATTTATCAAGTTTGCTATATCCCTTTGAAGGTTCTACAAAATCAAATTTAATTCTGTCATTGTTGATGATATATTCTCTGATTTGCATAGTTTTGGGATATAATGTTTTCATTTTTGTTTTAAATGATTTTTGTAAATCTTTTATTTCTTGTTGATTATCAAAGAATTTTTTATTCCTTTTAGCGTATACCGGATAATTCATTGCCTTTCCTGTTATATACTTTCTATGAGCCATCATCCCGCTAGTCGGATGTTCATAACAATCTTTAATATGTTCTTTATACGGTTCAATATCATCTATATCAGGCATAAAGCTGGTATCTATATGAACTTTTGACCAATACGCATTACTTCTCGCATTTTCATATTTGGGGAATGGACCTAATTCAATTTCCATATAATACCTCCTTATATTTTCATAATAAAAAGCGTAAAAATATTTTTTGCTATTATAAAAATTTAGGATAGTAATTTTATTATCCCTTTTTTTGTTCCCCAATGCGTTTTTGATGATAACCGTAGCATGCATAAATCAATAGCCCGACAACAAGCCAAATAATAAAGTAATTAGAAGATGTTTTTAGAGTATTAAGAGAGAAAAATATTAATACAAGGCAAATAAGTATTCCCAAAATCGGTAGGACAGGGCTAAACGGTACTCTAAAAGGTCTGTGAGTTTTAGGATTAGTTTTTCTCAATATCAAAACCGCAAGGCAAATTATTACAAATGATGTAAAAGTTCCGTAATTACATAGGTCAGCAGAAATTTTCAAATCCATAAATAATCCGCAAATAATTACGACAACACCTGAAATCCATGTCATTACATGCGGTGTTTTGAATTTTTTGTGTATCATTCTCCATGAGCGAGGTAAAAATCTGTCACGACTGATTGCATATAAAATTCTTGTCGTTCCGAGCTGATAGACTAATAAAACCGTTGTCAGAGCGCATAATGCACCAACCGAAATCAAACCCGCAAACCAATCTTTGCCGACAAACTTCATTGCATGAGCTATAGGTGCAAGTGCATCAATTTGATTTATCGGAACAATACCTGTTAGGACAAGTGCAACCGCAACATATAAAATGGTGCATATAATAAGAGTCCCTAAAATTGCAATTGGTAAATCTCTTTGAGGTTTTTCCGTTTCTTCTGCGGCAGTTGATATTGCATCAAAACCAATATATGCAAAAAATATTGTAAATGTCCCCATCAAAATTCCCGTAACAGGTTCAACCTGCGGTAGAAAAGGCTGCCAGTTTTCAGGTTTTACATAATGTGAACCGATTATTATGAAGGATAAAATCATAAACATGTTTACCCCGACCATAATACTTGCAACTCTTGTTGATTCTTTTACTCCTTTAATAAGTAAAAGAGTTAAAATCAAAACAATTATTACTGCCGGCATATTTACTGCCACAGGAATTTTATCAAACAGAAACGGAATTTTATCATGAATATCCCATCCGTATTTGTCGCACATTGAATAAATCGCTCTGTAATCATATCTTAGCCATAACGGGATATTTAAAATAAAATCGGGCAAACATGCTTTAAAGCCTTTCAAAAATTGCATAAAATATCCGCTCCATGCGCTTGCAACCGTAATATTTCCAATCGCATATTCAAGCATCAATATCCAACCTACCATCCAAGCCATAAATTCGCCCATAGTGGCGTATGTATATGTATAAGCGCTTCCCGCAACCGGTATCATTGAGGCTATTTCAGAATAGCAAAGTGCCGGTACTATGCAGGCAACAGCAGCCAAAACCATTGAAATCACTATCGCATGACCAGCTCCGACGCTCTCAGAATTCCCTGTTATTGCTGCTCCGATAATCGCAAATATCCCCGTCCCGACAACCGCGCCGATACCAATAACAATAAGATCAAAAACACTTAATGTTTTCTTTAATTCTGACTTTTTGCTTGTCTGAATTAAATCATCAATGCTTCTTTTTTTGAATATATTTTGGCTAATGTTTTTTAAAAATTCCATCTGCTATTGATTATCACTTTCTTCTTTCAGAAAACCGCGTACAAGTTCTCTGTGAATTTTATTTTCATTATCTCTGTTGCGGATAAATCCGTACAACAAGTATATAATTGCACCGATTCCTAACCATACCGGAAATAATAATGCCGAAGACCCTGCTTCCATTGATTTATACACCATCAATCCGCCGCAACACAATATTCCTAATATCGGGAACCACGGGGAAAACGGCACTTTGAACGGTCTTGGTCGATTTGGGTCGGTATGTCTTAATATTAATACCGCAAGGCAAACGATTATAAACGATGTAAACGTACCGTAGTTGCATAGTTCCGCAGCTACGCTTAAATTTAAAGTTAATATTCCTAATACTGCCAAACCGCCTACTGTCCATGTTAACAATGCCGGTGTCTTGAATTTAGGGTGAATTTTTTGAAATCTTTTTGATATAAAGTGATCCCGACTCATTGCGTATAAAATTCTGGTCGCTGCCATTTCCAAAACCAGCAAAACAGATGTCAGCCCTGCAAGTGAACCTATTGAAATTAAACCGGCAGCCCAATTTTGTTTTGCAAGCATCATGCAATATGCCATTGGAGCTTTTAAAAAGTCCGCACTAACAGGGTGAGATGTATCAACCATGCCTGTTAAAACAAGAGCCACAAGAACATAAACTATTGTTGTAACGACCAATGAACCGATAATCCCGATAGGTAAGTCTTTCTGTGGATTTTTGCATTCTTCTGCTGCCGTTGCCAAAGCATCAAAACCGATGTATGCAAAAAATATTAAAAATGCTCCCGCAAAAATGCCTGCAGCTCCGTGCGGAGCAAATGGAGTCCAATTTTCCGGTCTTACAAAAAATGCACCCGCAATTACAAATAATGCTATTACTGCGAGTTTTATAAATACCATGAGTCCTGCCATTTTTGCAGAATCCTTTGTTCCTTTAACCAATATTGCTGTCATCAGTAAAACGATGAATATTGCGGGTATATTTATGCATATAGGTATTCCGAATATCGTCGGAACTGATAAATCAGGATTTTCGGCAACCATTTTTGATACTGTAAATACATCATTTGTCATCCACACAGGCGGATTTGTAATCCACTCAGGTAATCCCGGGAAACCCTGTAAAAACTGCATCAAATGGTTTGACCAAGCGCAAGCGACTGCGATAAATCCTATTGCGTATTCAAGCATTAGTACCCAACCGACCATCCACGCCGCGAATTCGCCTAATGTTGCAAAAGTGTATGTATAAGCTCCCCCCGCAACCGGTATCATTGTCGCAAATTCGCTGTAGCATAATGCGGAAAAAACACATGCAATTGCAGCTATAATCATAGAAATGATAAGTCCCGGACCTGCACCTAATGATGAACCGTCTCCTGCTGCGGCAATGCCGACCACGGCAAATATTCCTGAGCCTATAATTGCTCCGACACCTAAAATTATTAAATCCCAGACTCCCAATGTCTTTTCCAGACTGCTGTCTTTTGCATCCGCAATCATTTCATCCGGATTTTTAATTCTTGTAATATTTTTCAAAAAATTGCGAGTAAATGTCGCACGATTAAATTTTTCAGCCATTTATGTTCCTTTACTTCTTTTCCTCTAAAATTTGCTGAGATATGGAGGCAACCCAACTCTAAGAATTTAAAACAGTTCAATAACTACATTCTATTTGCACAGTGGGAATCCCATTTCTTCCCGTTGTTCAACATAAAGTTTTGCAACTGAAGATGCCATTGTTCTGACTCTGCCGATGAAATTATTACGTTCATCTTTACTTATTACCCCTCTTGCATCAAGCAGGTTAAAAGTATGAGAACATTTTAAAACATAATCATAAGCAGGTAAAACAAGTTTTGCATTTACGCAGTTATCCACTTCTTTTTGATATAAGTCAAAGCTTTTGAATAAATCATCCGCATTAGATACCTCAAAATTATATTTTGATTGTTCCACTTCATTTTGGTGATAAATTTCGCCATAAGTCAATTCGTCGTTCCACAAAATGTCAAATACTGAAGATTTATTTTGCAAATACATTGCAATACGTTCTAAGCCGTAAGTCAATTCTAATGCAACAGGTTTAATTTCCAGCCCGCCGACTTGTTGAAAATAAGTAAACTGGGTCACTTCCATTCCGTCAAGCCAAACTTCCCAACCGACACCTGCAGCACCTAATGTTGGGGATTCCCAATTATCTTCAACAAAACGAACATCATGTTCTTTTAAATCAATCCCCATAGCTTCAAGGCTTCTGAGGTACAATTCCTGAGCATCATCAGGGCAAGGTTTCAATATGACCTGAAATTGGAAATAATGTCCCAAACGATTGGGATTCTCCCCGTAGCGTGCATCAGTAGGGCGTCTGCAAGGCTCTATCATTGCAGTTGACCAAGGCTCAGGACCGAGAACTCTTAAAAACGTTGCGGGATTCATTGTAGAAGCCCCTTTTTCTATGTCATAAGGCTGCTCAATTATACATCCGTAATCAGCCCAGAATTTTTGTAAATTTAAAACCAAATTTTGAAAATTTAATGCCATAACATATTCCAATATTGTATAGTGTACACTCGTTCAATAACAATATTACAAATATAGCCCAAAAACAAGATTATATTAATTAAATGATACAAAAAGCAGAAATTTTTCCTGATATAAAATAAATTAAAAATTTTTTATTTAAGTATTTTTTTACATTAAATTTTATTTGCTAATCTATCATTGATACAAATAATTTCAATATCCTTATGAGTTTGGTTTATTACACTATCAAGACATTTCCGAAGATATTTTTCTAAATTATAAGCCGTTATTATTACTGATATTTTCGGCATAATTTTTCCTTATCGTATTTAATATTTCGGTGGCACATTTTTCCCAAGAAAATTGTTTTGCTCTGTCCAATCCTTTTTTCCTGTTTTTTTCTCTTAATTCATTATTGAAATAGTATTGCTCATAGGCTTGAATATGTTGTTCATCACTATCCCAATCAATCATAATCCCCGCATCTCCGACGACTTCAGGTAATGATGTATTATTCGAGGTTATAACAGGACAACCGCAACTCATTGCTTCTAAAGGTGGCAACCCAAAACCTTCGTACATTGATGTATAAACGAACCATTCTGCACCGCTGTATAATGCAGGTAAATCTTCATCATCAACATATCCTATTTCTAATATTTTACCTTTATCAATTTTGATATTGTTAACTTCTTTTTCAAACTCATCTATAAATGTTTCATAATGTCCTCCGCCAATTACAAAATACAAATCATCAATATTGTGTTTATTAATGAATTCTGAATAAGTTTTCAAAATTCTTATCAGGTTTTTCCTCGGATCTATAGAACATAAACTAAACAGATATTTTTTATCGATAGGTATATTATATTTATTCTTAGCCTTAATAATTTCTTCATTGTTGCGAGGGTAAAAATTTTCATTGCAGGCAAGTAGTGTAGTGTAGAATTTATTTTGGTCAATATTACTAAAATGCTTTATAAAATCTCTTTTGGTATATTCAGAATTTGCGAAATAATAATTACTACTTGTTATTGAATCAGATATTTTTCTAAACCAACCTTTAGTGCTATTTGCACCCTTTGTCATCTCAGGAAAAACTAGAGGAATGACATCATGTAACAATACATATTTATTAATATTTTTCTCTTTATCTATATACTGCGGCGGTTCTTTATATGGGGAGAAATATACATCATATTTTGAAGCATCAATATTATTTTTACAAAAAAATGAAATAAGTTTATATATACAAGAATATGGTATTAATAATAATTGCAAAATATTTTTTTTAAAAATTTTATTTTCTTTTTTTAATCTTGCTTTTATCTTTTTCATATTACAATAATTCAACAATATTTTATTATGAGGTATCGGAGTAAGAATATTAAAATTGCAATTTGGGTAATAAATTTCAATTACTTTTTTTAAATCGTCGTACTGATTAATATCACAATGCAATGTAATATTTAAATTGGGCATTTTTATCATTTCATTAAATAAATTATAAGCAACACAAAAAATGCCGGTTCTATTGGCATTTTTATATAATATATTTGTTAAAATCCCTGCCTCGTATATCAAATTGATTTTTTCTTGCATTTTTGTCCTTTCATTTAATATGCTATTATGTTTTTAATTTAAAATGATATTTAATTCCTAATAATGTTATAACTTTTTCTGTTCGGGCATTAGTTTTCTTTATTGAAAAAATATTCTCTAATAAACTGTTTTTACTTGATTGTTTCAAATATTTCGGATATAAAGCCTCAATTTGTTCTATTGATAACTTGTGTTTATTTTCTAAAAAGAAAGTAATTTCCGGTTTAATCCAACTTGCACCAAACCAGTGGATAGTATATGTATCCTCTTTTATACACTTCGCAACAAACTTTTCTCCGTAACGGAATGGAATAAAGTACCTTTCGGGATATATTGTTAACGAATTATATCTTACAATTTCTTGTTCTTCTCGTGGTCGGTTAACAAAACTCCCGAAATTTTTTTTTATAAAATGTCCAAAAATTTGTGGCATATTATAAATAGGCAAAGTCCATATATCCTGATTGTAAAAGTTTTTAACCTGTCCTAAAAATTCATTACCTTTTTGAGCACCCAAAATTGCAGGTTCAAAAATCTCATGCGTAATATCTTTATCAGACTGTAAACCAACAAATGCAGGTTCTTCCAAAAAGTCATCAAATGATTTAATGGTGGTAACATCTGTATCTAAATATATACCTCCATTATCATACAATGTTTTTATCCTGACATAATCAGCAACATAGGCATACATTTTTCGCTCATAAACAGTTTTAAACCACTTATTTTCTTCTAATTCTTTTTGAAAATTAAAATATTCTGTACTATTTTCATTTATTTCTATAATTTCATAATCAGGCATAATAAAATGCCAAGTGTTAATGCACCAATCAACATCAGGTCTTTTGGGCTCATTTGCTCCCCACACGTAGAATATTCTTTTAGGTATTGGCATTTGTGTTCTTCCTATTCGTTACCCTTAAAATCATCTGCATTCACATCAATACTTATACTGTTGGAATTTGTATTTATCGCAAAGGTTTCATTTTCTATATTCAGATCAATCGATAAATTTTCAAAAGTCAATTCATAATCCTCTTCTATTGAAACGTTTTGAACGTTATACCATTCATCGTCTTCTTTATCATGAATGGCTTCCCTGTAATCATCAGCTTCTAACAATAAATGAGCCAAGACTGATACATCAACATCAAATGATACTATTTCATCATTAGCTTCTACAACTTCCATTCTTGTAATTCTCAGAGTTTCCGGAAGAAAATCCATCCCAAAAATTGAAAAATCCAATCCGTCATGTTCGCTATTTTCGTCCGTAAAAATATTTATATTATCAGAAGATAACAATTCTAAATAATTTCTAATTTCTGTAATAAAATCATTGTTCATTTTTCATATCCTTCCATTTTTAATTCTACAGATGCTTCAAGAATTCCAACAAAAAGTATTAAATAGAATATTTTTGCACTTTCCTCCCTTTTCAACCTTTTTAAATAAAGTTAGACCCAGGAATCTATATTTTTTTGTAACTTTCCCTACTTGAGAAAAATTTATTCCATGTTTTTCGAAAAACAAACGAATTTCTCTGTCGCCGATTTGTTTATCAATATCAGCTTGAATATTTTTCGTTTTTACAATACTATCCGAACGTTTACGATAAAATATAGCCACATCAGGAACAGAAACCAATCTGTCCATATAATACAAAACTTTGTGTGTATAATATAAATCTTCATACAATTTACCGGGAGGGAAAATTATACCTGTTGCAAGCAAACTTTCACGCTTATACAATTTATTCCATACATAATTAGAATCCGGAACATCACATAATAACAATTTGTCTTTATAATCGTTTGCAACTTCTTCTTTTTCAACCTTGTAAATATATTTTGAACTTTTGTTATTCCCTCTTATAATTCCTGCAACTGCAATATCAGCATTATATTTTTCACAGGCATTGTATAATTTTTCAAAGTAATTATTATTCAAAAGATAATCATCAGAATCTATAAAAGCGACATATTTACCGGTTGCAGAATTTAATCCGTTGTTTCTTGCTACTGATAATCCTTGATTCACTTGATTTATAACAACAAATCGTTCATCCTTTTTGGCGTATTCGTTTAATATAGCCTGTGAATTATCTGTTGAACCGTCATTTATACAAATTATTTCAATATCTTTTATTGTTTGGTTGACTACACTGTCAAGACATTGCCTAAGATATTTTTCTACATTATAAATTGGTATAATTACTGATATTTTTGGCATGACTGTTCTCTTATTGATTACATTATATTATAACCTTATAAATAATTGTAGTCAATACGGCTACAATTATTTGATTTAAATATTTTTATTCAAAATGTATTCAAATACTATCACCTGAGAAATTGAATGATAATTAGACCATAGTACAATTTTAAATTTCCAAATATTGTGACTGTAATGTATTAGTTCTTAATAATAATTCCACGATTAAACAGGCTAAAACATAGTTCTCATACGGGCTACATTCAATTTTTAATAAATACCTTAATATTAAAATATGAACAATCAGACTACAAAAATTTATTCTCTCGGGCGAAATATTTTTGCAAGACGTAGAGAATGTGGTTATTCACAAAACAAACTTGCAGAAATACTTGATATATCAAGAGAGCATTTAGCAAAAATTGAAACTGCTAAAAGAACCTTGAGTTTTGATTTATTGATAAATATAGCGGATGCTTTGAATGTAAAAGTTCGTGATTTAATTGATTTTTAAATAATATCCCTATATAATTAAATTGTTATGGCAGATAAAATTATTATTTTTTCGGGAAAACAATATAGCGGGAAAGATACTGCTGCAAAAATTATGCTTGAATTGATGCCTGATTTTAGTCGCTGCGCTATGGGTGATATAATCAAACTTACTTATGGCAAGGAAAAAGGTTTAAGTTACGAAGAAATTGAAAAAAATAAACCTTTATACAGGCAAGATTTAATTAATCTTGGGAATTGGGGTAGAGCGCAAGATTCTGATTACTGGCTAAAAAAAATTCTTGAACAATCAGGGAATATTATAGTGACTGATGTACGGGTTCAGCATGAGTATGATGTGTTCAAAAGTGCCGGAGCGGTTACTATCAGAGTAGAAGCCTCAAGACAAACACGCCTCAATCGCGGCGGTTCGTTAACCGGAGAAAATGACGTCACTGAGGTTGGTTTAGACCATATTAAAGATTGGGATTATATTATAGATAATAATTCCGATTATGAATCTCTAAAGCGTCAGGTTTATAGCATAGTTGAGGAGTTAAAAAGCAAGTAATGAGTGAATTCCCGTTTGAGCTTGACGATTTTCAAAAGGAAGCATGCGCAATAATTGACAGTGGTAATAGTGTTGTTGTCTGTGCTCCGACCGGTGCAGGAAAAACTGTTATAGCTCAGCATGCAATAAATAACGCCCTAAAAGAGAATGTAAGAATTTTTTATACAACCCCTCTAAAAGCGCTGTCAAATCAGAAATTTTATGATTTTTGCGAACAATACGGGCAAGAGAATGTCGGATTACTGACCGGAGATACTTCAATAAACCGTGGAGCGCAGATAGTTATTATGACAACCGAAGTATTTCGTAATATGTTGTATGGCACTAATTTTGGTGCAGTAGCCGATAATTTAAAAAATGTAAAATATGTTGTACTTGATGAAGTTCATTATATGAATGATGAGCAGCGCGGTACGGTTTGGGAAGAAAGTATAATTTATTGTCCTACCAATATTCAACTGATTGCTCTTTCTGCTACTGTTGCTAATTGTCAGGAACTTACGGATTGGATAAACACCGTTCATTCACAAACACGGCTTGTGAATACGGATTTTCGTCCCGTTCCGTTAAGATTTTATTATTTTGATAGTTCTCAACCGTTGAAGTTGTTGCCTTTATTTACACCTTCCGGGCATGTTAATAATAAAATCCGACCTGAAAAACCTCAATGGGCAAAAGGACGTGATAAGCGTAAAAAATCTTATGTTAAACAGATTATTTCTAATTTGTATAATCAAGATATGCTTCCTGCAATTTATTTTACGTTTTCCCGAAAAAAATGCGATGAGCAGATGGAAAAATGTTCGGGACTTGAACTTAACACAAAAGAAGAACAGCAAAAAATCAGAGAATTTATTGATGAATTTATTGCGGATAACCCTCACTTGTACGGGAATAAAAATATTCAATATTTGATTCAAGGTGTTGCGTCCCATCATGCGGGACTTTTGCCTGCGTGGAAAAATTTGGTAGAAAAACTTTTCCAACAAGGATTAATAAAAGTTGTATTTGCAACTGAAACACTGGCTGCAGGAATTAATATGCCTGCCCGTTCAACGGTTATAAGTTCCGTCAGCAAACGAACGGATGCAGGACACAGAATGCTTACCGCTAATGAATTTCTCCAAATGTCAGGCAGAGCAGGACGTCGAGGGATGGATGAGGTCGGATATGTTACTGTTGTCGGAACATCATTCCAATCTCCTGAGGAAGTCGCAAATTTGGTGCAAAGCAGTTCTAATCCTTTAGAAAGCAAATTTTCTCCCGGTTATTCAATGGTCTTAAACTTATTGCAACGATTTGATTTAGAAGAATCTAAAGAGCTGATTTTAAAAAGTTTTGGCTATTATTCTTTCGATTACAGATTAAAGCCGATTTTGTATCTAATGAAACAATATGACAAAGAACTTGAAGAACGTTCTTTTGTTTGTCCTTATAAACAAACGGATGATGATTTACAAGCCTATGACAGGATTAGATTTTTATATGTTCAGAACAGGCAAACTTATAAAAAAATTCTCAATCAGGAAAAGAAAAGAAAACGTCCGCTTTCTTCTGAGGTAATTGAGTTTGGAGAACGTAATAAGCTGGATTTGAGAAAAATGCAATCTTATGCCTGTGATAATTGTAAATTTTACAAAAAACATTCAAAAAATATTGAGGTGATTAAACGTATTGAGTCTAAAAAGGCTAATTTACAAAAAGAGATTGAAAATCAAAAAGATATATACTGGAATAAGTTTTTAGCACATCGTAAAGTTTTGGAGGAGTACGGATATCTGGTCAATGATTATCCGACAGATAAAGGTAAAACAACTTCTCAAATCAGAAGTGAAAATGAACTTTATCTTTCTGAAATCATATTTTCAGGAATTTTGGAAGAACTTACTCCTTCACAACTTGCCGGCGTGTTATGCGCAATAACAACTGAGGAATTGCGTATGGAAGTTCCTTACGTTCCTTTTTCTGAACCTGTACGCAAAACACTGAATAAAATACGAAATATCAAGCGTAAACTGGAAAAGATTCAAAATTATTACAATATAGAAGCGCCTTTAAATATAAATCCTTATTTTAGTTCAATGATTGAATTGTGGGTTGAAGGTGCACAATGGGATACTATTGTCGGCTCAATGCAGGATGTCGGTGAAGGTGATATCGTAAGAGCATTTAAACGTGTTGTCGATGTTTTAAGGCAACTTACGGTGATTGATAATGTACCTGAAACTCTTGTATTTACAGCAAGAGAAGCTATTGAAAAAATTATGCGTGAACCGGTGAATGTTGATTAGAAAGAATAAATAAGTTGAACATCTGCCAATAATAGCTATTTTGTGAGAAACTCCAGCTTGCTTAAATTTATAACATATTATTACAATCAATATTTATACTTCTAATTTTATAAAATACCTGACATTATTGATATAAATACTATGACTGTTGATAGAAAACTTATGAGAAACGGTAATGGATGGGCTTTAAGCATAAATTCGACAATTCTTGGCTTCTTATATGTTAATCCATAAAAAGATATGGTGAAATATACCATGGAAAATGATAAACTCATAATAACTAAAAGTGATAAAAAAGTTCAGGATAAAAAGGAAATAAAAAGCTAATTTGCATTTTGTTTCTCTTTTATGTATTGCGGGTTAACAGCAAGCCATTTGAATGTTTGCTTCTCTATTTCGGGAATATCTATTATAAATGTTCCGCCATAACGTCCTCTTGAAAAAACAAGATAACCTTCTTTGCCCAGATTATGAAATGCTTTTCTGATTGTATTCGGGCTAAGATCAAGCATTTTAGACATCTCTATTATGGAAGGGAGTTTTTCTCCTATGTCATATTCTTCCGCAATCATCCTTTTTATGCGGTTTTGAGTTTTTTCGTAATGATAAAATGCCGTATCATTAGCAGGTGCAAAAATTGACATTTCAGGTTTCAGTGGTACAGATTTATCATTCGGTTTTTTTATAACAGTAGTTCCGTATTTCCCTCTGCGAGGAAGCAAAATACCACGGTCTGCCAAAATCTTAAGAGCATCATGAACTGTTTTTAGACTTGTTTTGAGTGATTTCGCAAGTTCTATATGCGAAGGGATTTTATCTCCTGCTTTTAAGTTATTGGAAATGTAATTTTCTAAATCTTTAACCACCATCTCGACAAGTGTTTTAGACTTATCGGCTGTTTCTGGAATTGTGTCAAAATCCATAGATTTAATTATCCATCCGAATTCGTTTGAATTTTTATATCTGTGTTCTAAAATGCCTTGAGCGCAAAGATAATCAAGAGCAAGTCTTGTCGTATTGGCACTGTATCCCATTAAGGTCGCGACAGTTCTTGATGATGGCAAAGTCATGCCGAGTTTATAGCTGCCTGTTTGGATGTATCTTTTGATTGCTTCCGCTGCGGAATCTCTTTTTGAAGTTAACTTTCTCATTGTTGTAACAGGCTTTTTATAATCACGAACCAATGTTCCGATACACTGTTTTGATTCAACATATCCTAAATCTTCAATATAGCGGAATGCATTTTGCATTGTACCGATACTTACTCCGAGTTTGTATGCAAAATCAGCTTTTGAAGGCATAATATTATTTACTGATATTTTGTTTGTTTTTAACCCTTGTTCAATAAATTTCATCAACCATTTCCCGATTGCTGCAGCTTTTGATTCTGCGATATCTTTTAATTCAGGTAATTCGATATCTACTTGTGAAATTGGAATTTGTGAAAAATCCGATTTTTTCGGGAAAATATAATTCTTATGCATTCTACGTACTTCCTTTTTTTAACTTAAATATGTTTTTAATGATACACTATGTATAAAAAAACATCAAGATTTTTTTTGCTATCTTATATAAGATTTTAAAAATAATTTACAATAAGCGCTATAGTGTTGACGCAACAGCTAAAATATTCAATACTGTTATTATGGTTAAGCAAAAAGTAATAGCTCTTGTTGATTGTGATTCTTTTTTTGTTTCGTGTGAACAAAAAAGAAATCCCGAATTAAAAAACAAGCCTGTTTGTGTTTTGTCGAATAAGGAAGGATGTGTAATTTCACGTTCAAAAGAAGCAAAGCAAATGGGGGTTCGCATGGGGGAACCGTATTTTATGGCAAAAAAAGAACACCCTAATGCTATTTATCCTGTTGCAAATCACGAATATTACGCCGAAGTATCTTATCAAGTGATGTCTGTTTTAAAAGGTTTCAGTCCTTATGTTCAAATATATTCCGTAGATGAAGCGTTTGTTGATTTGACGGGTTTAGAAAGGTTATACAAAAAAAAATATTTTGAGCTTGCTCAATTGTTAAGACAAAGAGTTCTTGATGAAGTTGATATTCCTGTCTCAATCGGTATAAGTTCATCTAAAACTCTTTCTAAACTTGCATCTGATAAAGCTAAAAATGTGGATTCACATATTTATATGATAAACTCCCAAAATATATTTGAAGTACTCAAAAATACAAAAATTGAGGAAATATGGGGGATAGGCAGGCGACTTACCGACAGAATGAAAAAAAACGGAATAATTACTGCTCTTGAGCTTGTAAACAAGACCGATCAATGGCTTGATAAGCAAATAGGTATTCATGGTATAGAAATGCGCCATGAACTTCTGGGGGAAATGACTTCTCCCGTTATAAACGAAGAAACAACTCCAAAATCAATTCAAAATACAAGAGCTTTTGGAATTTTTACTTCCGATTTTAATTTTATAAAGAACGAACTTAATATGCATATTCATACATCATGCCGGAAATTAAGACGTTATGATACAAAATGCCTTCAAGTCGGAGTTATGTTAAGAACTAAGGATTTTAAAGTTTATTTTACAAAAGCGGATTTGGACGCACCTACTGATTTTGAACTTGAAATATCCAAAATTGCAATAGAACTTTTAAAAGAAATATATAACCCGAATATTCTGTATAGAGCAACTGGCGTTGTGCTTGAAAAAATAGGTGAACAAGGTACGCACCAATTATTCCTTTATTCAGATTCATCAGAAGAAGAAAAGAAACGTAAACTTACTGAATGCTTTGATAAATTGGAAAGAAAATTCAAAAAAAATATTGTTAAAATCGGTTTTAGTGACCGCAGGTAACAATATAATGTAAAGAGTTTGACATGCCGGCTATTATCCTGCAATAATAGTATTGATATCACACTTGGGATAGTTTATGTACATAAAAAAGTTGGAAATAGATAATTTCAAATCGTTTGCCAACAAAACCGAAATACCATTACTTGAAGGATTTACCTCAATAACAGGTCCGAACGGTTCAGGCAAAAGTAACATTATAGACAGTATAATGTTC
>CACXFH010000097.1 GCA_902766975.1 uncultured bacterium
CAAAGTAAATATGATACTGCGTGGGGAACATCTCTACAGTAGTAATCTTGGTATGAGAAGAGATAGTTTGTAAATTGAGGGCATCTTTTAGAAGATGCCTTTTTTTTACGTATACTACACCTTATGTATGATATTTTTCTGATTTAATTGCAAATTATGAGTGTAATTTATATGATTAATCTGCTATGTCAGACGTCGAAACATTCAAAGAACTAAAATCTCTTTTAGAGCAGCAAAAGCATTCAAGTGAAGATATTTCACTTGTTGAAAAAGCGTATAAATTTGCTAAAAAAACACACGATGGACAATTTCGTGTATCAGGGGAACCATATATTATTCATCCTGTCGAAGTAGCAAAAATACTTGCAGGACTTGAAGTTGATATTCACACGCTTATGGCGGCATTTTTGCATGATGTGTTGGAAGACACCGATACATCCCCTGATACAATAAAAGAGCAATTTGGGGATGATGTATTAAATCTTGTTCAGGGAGTTACTAAATTAGGGAAATTAAAGTTTAAATCCAAAGAAGAGCGTCAGGCAGAAAACTTCAGGCGTCTTTTTATAGCAATGGCAAACGATATAAGAGTTATTTTCTTAAAGCTTGCCGATAGGCTACACAATATGCGGACTCTTAATTTTATGACTCACGAGAAACAGAAAAAAATTGCGCGAGAAACCCTTGACATTTTTGCTCCGCTTGCAAATCGTTTAGGTATTTATACTATAAAAGCAGAACTTGAAGATTTATCACTGAAATATTTAGAGCCTGAAAAGTACTTTGAAATAGCACAACTTGTTGCTCAGACAAAAGCTGACAGAGATGCAACCGTAAACGAACTTATTGACAAAATTTCTCACGATGTCGAAAAAAGTGGCATCAAGGCGCAAATAACCGGACGAGCAAAACATTATTACAGTATTTATGCAAAAATGAAACGTCAAAATATCACATTTAATGATCTGTACGATGTTACGGCGGTGCGAGTAATCGTAGACTCAATAAAAGAATGTTATGAAGTTTTAGGGATTATACACTCGCAATTTAAACCGATTCCCGGAAGATTTAAAGATTATATTGCAATGCCTAAGGGGAACATGTATCAATCATTGCATACGTCCGTTATAGGACCGAGATTAAAGCCTTTGGAAGTTCAGATAAGAACCTGGGATATGCACAGAACAGCAGAATACGGGGTTGCTGCGCACTGGCGCTATAAAGAAAAAGGCTCCCAAAAGGCGGATGCCGCAACAGATAAACAATTTTCTTGGCTGCATAAGCTTGTTGAATATGATAAAGAAGTTACAAATGCGAAGGATTATGTCAGCAGCGTAAAGCTTGATTTATTTTCAGATCAGGTATTTGCCTTCACCCCGAACGGCGATATTTACGATTTTCCAAAAGATGCCACTTGTGTCGATTTTGCATACAGAATACACACCGATGTCGGGCATAAAACCGTCGGAGCTTTAATAAACGGGAGAATTGTACCATTAAGTACAAAACTCAATAACGGCGATATTGTCGAAGTTTTGACTTCCAAAACTCCGGCACCCCGCCTTGATTGGCTGACTTTTGTTGTCACAAAACAAGCTTCATCAAAAATTAAGCAATGGTTTAAGAAAAATAATCGTGATGAGCATATAAATCTCGGGAAATCAAGTCTTGAGCATGAACTGACCAAAGCCGTATTTGATGAAAATATTAAAAACGGCGAATTTGAAAAAATTGCAAAGACTATGAATTATCAGTCTGCGGATGATTTATTTGCGGCATTGGGTTATGGGGAAACAACTGTAAGCAAGATTGCAAATAAACTCAAAAAACCGGAAGAAAAACATATTGAAGATTCATTCCATAAATCCGGCAAAAATAGTTCGGGTAAAGATATCATCGGACTTGAAGGGATGCTATATTCGTTTGCAAGGTGCTGTTCTCCGATTCCCGGTGAGCCGATTGTGGGTGTTGTTACCCGTAATAAAGGGGTTACAGTTCACAGAGTTGATTGCAAGACACTGGAAACTATTCCGCCTGAGCGCATGATGGACATTAAATGGGCAGGAATTAACACAAATAAAACTTATACAACGACTATCCGTATTGAAACAGCTGAAAAATTAGGACTGTTAAAAGATGTTATTTCAGCGGTTTCAGACAATAATACCAATATTGTTAATGCAAATATTAAAACCAAAAATCACGTCGGGATAATCGAAATAGGTATCGAGCTTGATAATATTGATACTTTGAAAAAAGTCATCAATTGTATTCAGGCATTGCCCGATGTTTACAGCGTAAAACGTATTCAAACATCCGCAAACATGATAAAAAATACTTCTGCAAGTAAACCGCAGAAGAAAAATTTTAAAGGTAGAAAGAATTAGGAGGGTATATATGGAAACAATTACACAAAATGCAGCGCAATATTATTGCTATTTGGCATGGTTTGCTACAATCTTTTTTGTAATAAAATTGGCGATTTTTTGGTTTTTCGGTGGCACAGATACAGAAGTTAGCGCAGATTTCAATACAGAAACAGATACCGACGGTTCATTCCATTTTATTTCATTACAAACAATTCTTGCATTTTTAATGGGTTTTGGTTGGATGGGTTATGCGGCTGCAAGTGCATACGATATGAGCATAATTGCATCTTTAGGTTGTGCATTCGGTGCAGGTATTGTATTTATGCTTGGTACTGCATGGCTGATGACACAGGTCAAAAAACTTGAAAAGACAGTTAAAAAAGACAAAACAACTGCAGTTGATAAAATCGGCAAAGCATACACAGACTTTACTCCTAAAGGTCAGGGACGTGTTGAAGTTGAAATCGACGGTCAATTAACAGTGACAGAGGCAATAAATAATACAGAAGAAGAAATCAAATCATTTGATGCTGTTAAGGTAATAAAAGTTGAAAATGAATTGTTGTATATAGAAAAAGTAAAATAAAAGTTTAGAAAGGTTAAAACAATGTTCAATATGTTCATACTTGTAGCAATTCTTTTAATTGCAGCAGCAATATATATGTCGTTAGTTAAGCATTGTTCTGAATATGAAATATTAGTCATTTCAAATAAAAACGACAAATTGAAGCCTTTGAAAATAATTCCGCCAAAGGGCAGCGCATTTGTTAATCCGCTTGTAAATGAATATGCGTATATTCAGTTGCAAGACATAATGAAATTTACAATTCATGATGAAATTTTTCCCGAAAATGATTGTGATGAAGCATTTGAGTGCTCGGTAGGTATTTGCTCAGGAGAAGAATATTACGGTATTCTTGCCGAAAATTTCGCAGGACTTGATAAAAAGGATATTGCTGAAATTGCAGAAAATATCATAAAAAAAGAATTGACAGAAATATCTAAAGAAATAGAATTATCAGATTATTTGGAACAAAAAAATTCGGAGCAATATTTCAATCGAATTAATGAAAAATTAAATAAGGTAGGATTGGAATTGTTGGAAATATAAGGATAAACAATGACTGAGCTATTATTTTTAATATCAATACCTGTAATAATTGCGTTAATATTTATGCAATCGTTTAAACATTGTTCGTCATCACAGATATTGGTTATTAGCAATAAAAATAAACTGAGTCCTCAAAGAAAAATTGTTCCGCCAAGCGGATTTGGTTTTGTTAACCCGCTCAGTCAAAAATATGCATATATAGAATTGTTTGAAGCATACCCGTTTGAGCTTTGCGATAATTTTTTTGAAGAAAATGAATATGCCGAAACTTATGATTGTCTTGTTGGATTATGCGAAGGGAAACAATATTATGAAACGTTTGCACAAAATCTTGCGGGTTTAGACAGAAATGGCATTATTGAAATTGCCAAAAATATTATAGGCAAAGAATTAAAAGAAATTGCAAGAGAAGTGAAATACACGGATTTTTATGATTTAAAAAATTATGAAAAATATAAAAAACAAATAAATGAAAAATTAAATAAGGTTGGTTTACAGTTATCTGATATATAAAAAGAAAGGAGAAATAATACAATGATTGAAGGAATGTTTGGTTTAATTGTGGCAGCAGTGTTGATATTGATTGCTGTATTCGCATTTGTAGCAAATCAATACAAAAGATGCCCGTCAAACAAAATTATCGTAGTTTATGGTAAAACAGGCGGAGAAAGGACCGCTAAATGTGTACACGGCGGTGGTACGTTTATCATCCCGTTAATTCAGGATTACGGAGTGTTATCGTTAGAACCTATGACAACAGATATTGACCTTAAAGGTGCGTTGTCAAAAGGGAATATCCGTGTTGCTGTTCCGTCAACATTCACATTCGGTATCTCAACAGAACCGTCAATTATGATAAATGCAGCAGAACGTTTATTAAATTTATCAAAAAGTGAAGTTATCACTCAGGCAAGCGATATTATTTTAGGTCAATTACGTCTGGCTATCGCAACATTATCAATTGAAGAAATTAACCAAGACCGTGAAAAATTCTTAGAACAAATCAACGCAAACGTAAACACAGAGTTGAAAAAAATCGGTCTTGAAATAATCAACGTAAACATCAAAGATATTACTGATGAATCAGGCTATATTGATGCAATCGGTAAAAAAGCAGCAGCAGAAGCAATCAACAAAGCAAAAGTTGAAGTTGCACAACAGGAAAAACTCGGTGCCGTCGGTGAAGCTGAAGCAAACAAGGAAAAAGAAGTACAGGTTGCTCAACAAACCGCAATGACCGAAATCGGTAAGACAAATGCAGCAAAAGAACAGCGTATTAAAACAGCAGATTTGGAAGCTCAAGCTGTTGAAGGTGAAAACATTGCAAAAGCAAATATCGCTGAATATAACGCAACATTATCCGTAAAACAGGCAGATGCTTTCAGAGAAGGGGAAGTTGCAAAAGCAAACGCTCAGCGTGATGTATTACTTGCTCAAAAAGAACAAGAAGAAGCAAAATTAAAAAAAGAAGAACTTGCAAGACAAGAAGTTGAAAAACTTAAAATTCAGGTAGAAGCTGATGCTGAAGCAGAAAGATTAAGACGCGTTGCAAACGGTCAGGCTGATGCTATAAAAGCAAAATACTTTGCGGAAGCAGAAGGTGTAAAAGCTGTATTAGAAGCTAAGGCTCAAGGTTATGCAGATTTAGTAAGAATTTCAAATAACAGGCCGGAAATTGCTACAAGCTTCTTAATGATTGAAAAAGTTCAAGATATCGTTGCAAAACAAGTAGAAGCAATCAAAAATATCAAATTTGATAAGATTACTGTTTGGGATGGCGGAGCAGGTTCTGCTAACGGTTCAACAACCGCTAACTTTATGAGAGATTTAATCAAATCGCTCCCTGCAATGCATGATTTAGCAAATCAGGCAGGTATTGAATTGCCGTCAGTTTTAGGCAAAGTAGATAACGGGCTTGACGATATAAAGGTTACTGCAAATCCTGCAAAACCAAAACCGCAAACTCCGACTCTAAAAAAAGAAGATAACTAATTTTACTTTAGAACAGTAAAATTTGAAAGGTGCGTCTTTATGGCGCACCTTTTAAATTGATTAATCTTCATTAAAATCGTAATTGAAATCTATATCCTGTATTACTATGAATAAAATTATGCGTTATTTGAATAATAATTACATTACTTAATTTATGATTTTAATTTTTACTAATTCTTGTTAAGTTGTGTAAAGCCTTTATCTTCTTTATATATCTAAATTTTACCTCTTGACGTTTTAATTTTTTTTTAAAATGGCAATTTTTATCAGAGAAAATTGTTTATAGAAATATAGGGATATTAAAGGGGAATATTATGGTTTATATACACAGACTTGATGCAGGTGAACCTGTTGTAAGCGGTCAACCTGTTCAACAAGATAAAAAAGTTCAACAAAAAACAGTAAAAGTTGTTCCGGTGGGACAAACATCTGAAAAGAAATCCGACGATATTGATAAACTTCCGCAAGGTTATTCTGTTGAAAAATCTCAGGATAATGTAGCTTCCGATGCTAAAAAAGACGAACAACCAAAAACTGATGAGCAACCTAAGACTGAAGAACCTCCAAAAGCAGATGAAAGTACTAAGCCTGATGAGTTGGAAGCGAAAGATAAAGAAGGCGATAATTCCGCTGATGAGCCGGATGTAAATTTGCATCTTGATGAAAAAATCAGTATTGATGACATTTCACTTTATCATTCGGATACAATTAGAGCGGCACTTGAAAATGCGCAAGTCAAGGGGTTAACTTCCGCAATAGAAGAAAATTCTGATGACGGAGACAGTATAATTACTGATAAAGCAATTACCATGGCTAAAAGTAACCCTTATGCTGTTTTTGAAAATGATTTCAAAAAAGGCGTACACGGAACAGGAATTGTCAGATATCAAACGTCTAAATATTCAAATATTCCCCAAAGCGGGAGTACAAAAGTTGATGAAACAGACACTACAACGTGCATAGATTTCAATGCGACTTATAAAAGTCCAAAAGGCAATACAAAATTGATGATGTCCGCTTCAGGAGCTAAAACAATTACTAATTATTCCGAGAAACCTAAGGCTACACCAGCTGCTGATAATGGGAACAAAGGGGCAGATTCTGCTGCTGATGTGCCTAAAAATAATAACGACAGCATTGCTCAGGAACCAATGAACGGGACTGAAAATACTACCCAGTACAATTTGTATTTTGGAGGACAATTCAACATTGGCAATGATGAACTTACGGCATGTGTTTTACATGCAAAAGGCGGTGAAATCTGTAATTCAAAAACAACAGAAATAGACGCAAAATATTATATAGACAAGTTTGGGGTCACTGTAGACGGGAATGTTATAGTATATAGAGCAGGTAATCTAAAATCAACAAAAGCTAAGGTAGATTGCTATTTAGAAGCAAAAGATAAAAAACAACCTCAAACTCAGGCTGACAACTCCTCTGTTGAAACGGAATCTAAAAATGACAGTTCAAATAATGAAACCGATACAAAAGTTCAAACATCAACCGGACCTAAAAAATGGGTAAGAAAAGACGGACTCGTTCTAAAGGGAGAATCAATCAAAGGCGAATATGAACAGGGTATTGGTTATTATCAGGTTTATAAAAGATATGATGATAATACATTTTTAAAGATTACTCCGATGATAGTGGCTTCTACCACTCCGAGAAAAGAAGAAACAACAAGTTATCACGCAACTTTAGGAGCTAATGTTTTCTATAAAAATAAAATCAACTCTCATTCCGCATTTGATGTGAATTTGAATATAAAAGACAGAATTTCTTTTTGCGGGGCTGATAAAGGTAATATTATCACAGCAAATTTGAGCGCAAATTATTCCTACAAAAAATACAGCGCAAAAATTGAAGGGAAATATATACATTCAGCCGATACTCAATATGCCGCTTTTGTTATAAGAAATACTTACAAAGCAAATAAAAATGTAAGGGTTTTTGGGGATTTAAATTTATTAACAGATGCAAGTGAATTAGGACGAACAAACGGTCGTTCGGTCATGGTTGGGGCTAATGTTACATTCTAAAAATTTAAAATAATAATTTATTCAAGAGTTTAGTTCTTTTTTAGCCTGTTTCCACAATGAATCGTATTCTTCAAACGAATACTCCGTTAAAGGTTTTGTTGCAAGTTCTTCCATTTTGCGAAAACGTTTTTCAAATTTTTTGTTTGCTTTTAATAGTGCCTGCTCAGCATCAATTTTGTTCCAACGGGCAAGATTTACGGCAGCAAAAAGAATATCGCCGTATTCTTCTTCCATGTGGACTTTATTTTGTTCATTTTGAGCTTGTTTAAATTCTTCGATTTCAGAATAAAAACAATCATACAGAGATTGCTCATCAGGCCATTCAAAGCCGACTTTGACTGCTCTTTTTGAAATTTTTTGTGCAAGCATAAGTGCAGGTTGACTTTTAGAAAGTCCGTCCATGGTTGATTTTCGCTCAGTTTTTTCTTCTGCCTTTAATTTATCCCAAGCTTTTAAAACATCCTGAGCATTGTCAATTTTTGCATTCCCGAATACATGCGGATGACGGTGTATTAGTTTGTCTTTCAATTCTTTTGCAACAGCTTCAATATCAAAATCACCTTTTTCTGATGCAATTTGAGAATGCAATAAAACTTGGAGCAAAACATCTCCGAGTTCTTCACGAAGATGAGACATGTTGTTTTCATCAATCGCATCAACAGCTTCATAAGCTTCTTCAAGCATATTCGGGCGCAGGGATTGATGTGTTTGCTCTCTGTCCCAAGGACAACCGTCAGGAGCTCTGAGCTTGGCGACAACCTGTATTAATTCTTCCAAATTTTCATATTTCATGCTCTTATTCTAGCACAAATCATACGAAAGGACGATTTTATATTCAGACGATATGCTAGACTTAATTGGTGGATATATAGACAGTGAAAAAGAGGTATAAAATATGTCAACAATTGAAAAAGTAAGTCAGTTAAGTCACCGTATTTTTAATACGACTCTTAGCGAAAAAAATGTTCGCAGAAGCTCAAATCCTTTTGCTAACTTTCAAAAAAATGTATTAACAGCAGATGTTCTTGAATTAAGCTCTAAAAAAGATTCAGGTGTTATAGGTAACATAACTCAAGGTACAAAGAGAATATATTCAACTTTTGTCGGTTCAATCAATGATTTTGGCAGAAGATTTTATGAAGGTATTGAATCTATAAAAGAATTCGGTCACAGAATGAAAGAAGGTATGGTTTCAGTTTGGAATAAAGTTTGTGAAATCGGCAATACCGAAATTCATTTGGGTGAAGGCATTAAAAAAGGTTATAATGCCGTAAAAGAAACTTTGTCCATGGATATGGGTAAATTATTTAATACGAGAGAAAAAGAAATTGCAAAAATGGCAAAACTTGACCCTCATACAGAAGTTAAGCCTATGTTGATGGATTCATTAAAGGCATTGGAAGAAGAAATTACGGTAGCGGCATAAGGGAGTTTGAAGATGGAAACTAAAATTAAATCAAGTAAAAATTATCTGAAAGTAAGCGATATTATTGATTCTTTGACAATAAATCCAAGCCCTGATGCTGTTACGGTATTGGAAGAAATCGGAACAAATTCTTCTATTGACGAAGTAAGAGAAATGACTGCCCGCGCACTGGTAAAAAGAAATGAACCGGCATCATTAACCGTAGTAATTTCTCACAGAGGAAAAGGTATAAATGATATGTCAACCTCAGTTGCGATGAGTACGATTAATTGCTTGTTATCATTGGAAGACAAGCAAGAAGCAATGAGAATTCTTGAAAATACAATTTCAGGAGAAGAATTTGAAGAAGATGTCAGAGAAAATGCACGTTCAGTAAAAGCATTGATGGCACTAAGCTAATAAAAAGTATTGTTGATATATATTTTAATTTATAGCAGGTTCTTATTGAGCCTGTTTTTTTTATGTATATTTATGCTAATCTTATCCTATGAATATTACAGGCGGGATATACAACAGACAGAGAATAAAAGCTCCGGATGAAAATATTACGCGTCCGACTTTATCAAAAGTCAGGATGAGTGTATTTAATACTTTGGCAGCAATGACAAATTTTAGCGGTAAAAGTTTTTTAGACATGTATTCAGGCTCAGGAATAATGAGTTTGGAAGCTGTTTCAAGAGGTTTTGAAACAGTAGTTGCGATTGAACAAAATAAGAAAGTTTATTCCGTTATAAAATCTAATTTCTCAAAATATGAAAAATTTCATGATTTAAAGCTTATATTAGGGGACAGTTTGAAGGTTTGCGCTAAATTAAATCAAAAATTTGATGTAATTTATATTGATCCGCCTTATTTTTCGGGGATTTATGAAAAAAGCCTTGATTGCGTAAAAAATATGGGTAAAGAAATTATTATTCTGGAACACGTTACAGACATTGAAATTCCTCGTGATTTCAAAATTTTAAAACAAAAAAAATACGGAGATAAATTTATAACATTTTTGAGTTATAATTCATAGTGGAGTTAGTTATGGCAAGTAAAAGAAAGAAAAAAGTTTTACTTATAAAATTATCATCACTGGGGGATGTAATATTTAATATCCCGCTTGCAAATGCACTAAAAGATGCAGGATACGAGGTAACCTGGCTTGTATCAGAGAAAGGAATTCAGATTGTTAAAAACAATCCGTGTGTCGACAAGGCAATTTTAGTTCCGATGAAAGAATGGAAAAAGCGCGGAATGTGCCTTACAAGCTTTTTTGAATATCTTGATATAATAAAGCAATTGCGAAGTGAAAAATTTGATATTGCGATAGATTCGCAAATGATGTTTAAGAGTCTTTATTTTATGCTCTTTTGCGGAGCCAAAAGAAGAATTATATCAAAAGAGGGCAGAGAATTATCACTGTTAGGCGGTAATGAGTGGATAGACAATATTTCATACAAACCTGATTCTCCTATCGTAATGAATTATCTGCGTTATGCAAATCATTTGGGCATTGAAGTCGCACCGGAAGATATTAAAGTAACCCTGCCTCCAAGAAACAAAAAACAAATATTTAAAGTCGATGCGCTATTGACAAATATAGACAAAAATAAACCTGTAGTAACAATTGCCCCTGCGACAACATGGGGCAATAAGCATTGGAACAAAGATAATTGGCGGGGAGTTGTTGATTATTTAAGCGATAAAACAAATTTAATTTTCACAGGCGGGGCGAATGATAATGAACTAATAAGCTATATTTCACAGGGTAAAGGTATAAATCTGTCAGGTAAAACCGATTTGCCTGAACTTGCCGAAGTGTTTTCCCGTTCGGATTTGGTAATTTCGCCCGATAGCGGCAGCGCACATCTTGCGTGGGCAACCCGCAATCCTAAAGTAATTGCCATATTTACCTGCACTCCAAAAGAAGTGTTAGGTCCGCTTGGCAGCTATGATAAATATGTATCTTTAGGCAGCCACGGACTGCCCTGCCAGCCATGCTTTAAACGCAAATGTCTGCTGAAAGATAATAAAGATGCCTGCACTTTAATACCGACTGTTCAAGAAGTAACAGATACTATAAACAGCTTGATATTTAGCTGAAATAATGGTAAAATCTAATGTCATATATTTTAAATTAGGAATTATTGATGGGTTTTTTAGATAAATTTAAAGAAATAACCAATAGAGTTTTGGAAGTTGAAAATAATATATACAACGAAAAGCGTGATTATCTTGAAATATATGAGCGTAACCAGCAGTTGGAAAAAGAGATAGCAGAACGCACATCAGAACTTCACGATGCAAATCGCAGAATGCTGACTTTACAACACATTTGGGATATGATGAATTCTTCTACCCCGTTGGAAAACGTTATGGACGCTATTGTCAACAGTACACAGGGTGAACTCGGGTATATGCACTGTGTCATTATCAGAAAATGCGTTGATGAAGAAGGGGATTTTTGCAGAATAATCGCTCAATCAAAAGATAATCTCATTGATCGATTGAATAATATTATCGGCGCACCCTCTATTCAGACAAGGCGACTTAGTTACAGCGATAACAGCATTTTCTCGGATACTTTTAACGAAAAGAAAATTATTCAGACAAAGGATTTGGATTTATCTTTAAAAGCAGTACTGCCGCAGCTTTCGCAGGAAAAAATTACTGAAATTCTTTCTAATCAACCGATAAAATCAATTATAGTAATACCATTAATGCCAAGAGAACAAAATTTCGGATGGTTTTGCGTATTTTCATCCCGTGAAGAACTTGCACCTGCTGAAACAGATTTTTTAAATCTTTTCGCAAAACAAATTGAAACAGCAATAACTATTGCGGATTTGTTTCAAGCCGTTAGAGAAGAAGCTGTCAAGGACGCATTAACAGGGCTTTATAACCGAAGATATTTTGAAGAATCGCTCAATAAAGAAGTCGCCCGTGCAAGACGTCAGGGTACTCCGTTTTCTGTTATCGGCATTGATTTGGATTTTCTAAAAAAAATCAATGATACATACGGTCATTCTTTTGGAGATTTGGCAATTAAAACTATTGCGGATATTTTAAAATCAAATGCACGCTCAATTGATGTTCCTGCAAGAATAGGCGGAGAGGAATTTGATATTTTGCTGCCGGGGATACCGTCAGAAGGCGCTATGATTGCAGCAGAAAGAATTCGTAAAGCCATTGAACGTAAAGAAATTGATACAATAGGGCATATAACCGGAAGTTTGGGGGTTGCAACTTTTTTGGAACACACATCAAATGCCGAAGAATTACTTGAATTGACAGATCAGGCTATGTATAGTTCAAAACGCAACGGCAGAAATCAAGTAACTCTCGCTAAATCAATGTCTGAAACCTCGTGGCAGGAAATTGCCGTCAACACATTCATTGATATTCTGTCAAAAAATCGTGTTCCGATGGCGCAAAGACTTTCAAAAGAACTCTGCCAAAAGTTAAAAGACAGCATTGATGAAGGAGAAAACAGACAAAATGCACTTTATATGGTTGCTGATATGTTAACCAAACTCTATAATCCTATGCATGAAAACGGGGTTGTCCGCAGTAAAGTTTTGATGGCGGTATCTCTGGCTAAAAGATTTGACTTGCCTAAAGAAGATGTTGATAATTTGAGAGTTGCCGTTTTATTGTATGATATCGGAAATTTGATGATTTCTCCCGGACTTTTGCAAAAGGCGACCCCGTTAACAGATGATGAAAAAGCAACTATCAAAAATCACCCGATTATTGCGGCGCAAAAGATTTTAAAACCGATTTCTTATGTTCAGGATATTTTGCCGATAATCGAACATCACCATGAAAATTGGGATGGCAGCGGATACCCGAGTAAAAAATCAAAAGATGAAATTCCTTTGACTTCACAAATAATATTGATTGTGGATGAATATTTTGCATTGATTGAAGCTCGTCCGTATCGTGCAAAAATGTCAGGGCGTGATGCGATTGAAATTATTAAATCCGACGCAGGGAAAAAATGGAATACAACACTTGTGAATGAATTTATTTCACTGCTTGAACATGATATAGTATAGACGTGAGTCGTGAAACGTGAATGGTGAATAGTCGTTATTATTGCATATCGAGTATTTCAACATCTATAAATTTGTAAAGGTCAATTCACTTTTCACGATTCTAAAATATGTAAGTTGGGCTTTTTAGCCCAACATAATAATAAATAATATGAAAGAAATATGTAAATTGGGCTTTCAGCCCAACATAATAAACACTATGAAAGAAAAAGAATTTATAAATATAATAAAAGATGTTATCGGTACTGAATATATTGGGGATGATTGTGCTTATTTGCGTGATTTAGGCATTGTAATCTCGCAAGACAGTCTTGTCGAAGATGTGCATTTTAAAAGAGAATTTTGTACTCCGTTTCAATTGGGTTACAAATCCGTTATGGTAAATATCTCAGATATATGCGCAAGCGGTGCGAAGCCTGAATATTTAACGAGTTCTTTATCGTTGCCAAATGATATTGACGTTGATTTCGTAAAAAAGTTTTATGAAGGTGCAAAGTATGCGTGTGAAATTTGTTCCACCCCTAATGGGGAGGTTAGGAGGGGTTCAATACAAATTGTTGGCGGAGATATAACTTCCGCTGATAAAATTTATATTTCTGTTTGTGCTATCGGGAATACAAAGGGACGGAATATTTCATCAAGAAAAAATGCACAAGAAGGGTATAAAGTTGTCGTTTGCGGTTTGCACGGTTCAAGTGCTGCCGGTTTAAAATTGTTGCTAAATGGCGCAAACGAACCGCAGAAATTTATAAAAGCGCATTTAGAGCCAAAAGCTCAGATTGAGTTTTCTCAACAAATCAGTACATTTTATCATTCTGAGGGTGTTAGACCGAAGAATCTCTCACCTTGCGCTGAATTCATGCCTTACGCAATGATGGATACATCAGACGGACTTATGGACGCATTATCAGCAATTGCAAACGAAAGCGGTGTTTTATTAGAAGTTGATTTTGACAAAATTCCATACGATAAAGACATTGAACAATTTGATAAATGGCAGGATATGGTACTTTTTGGCGGGGAAGATTACGGACTTGTTGCTGTTGTACCGCAAGATTTTGAACTCGGAGTGCAAATCGGGGTTGCAAAAAAAGGTTTGGGAGTGGATTTAGTTTATTCTGATTCAGTAATTCTGAGCGAGGAAAAGGCGATTCTTCGGGCTGAAGCCCTCAGAATGACAAAAGCGAAGAATCTCACCCAGAACAAAGATAAGCATACTATCCACTACTCAAAACAAGACGTTGAAAATAAAATTTTTAATCATTTTAATATATAGAAAGGTGCGATATTTCGCACCTTTATAAAAATCTCAACTAGCAATATACAAATTACATTCTATACCCCGCATTGTGTAATAGTTCTACAAGATTAACATTGAAAGGATTTGTCACATTTAATTTTACATTCTTTTGAATATATGTCATATAATTACTTTTTCTTGTATCATTTACGAAAATTGCGCGCATAGTATATTTATCAACTGTTCCGTCGTGATTTAAGTATGGTTTTGTTGTATCTATTACATATTTTGTATCTCGTGAGCCCGTTCTTACGGTGTCAAATATCCCGTAACCTCGGTGGTCTTCACTTTTTGGAAATGCGTGATAACCGATACTGCGTTCTCTTAAAATTGCAGAACCGTCTTTTAAATTTTTGTCAAGTGAATAGCTACGTTTATAGATGGGAGCATTGTCACCCCAATTCCTTTCCATTTGTGTATATTTAGTTCTTAATTTTAATAATTTGCCGTCTTTGTCAAAAACCGAAATAAAACGTTTTAATTTTCCTGCAAAATCAACATCTTAAATTTTGATTGTTTTTCCATTAACTAAAACTTTTTCCAATCTTGGAACTATCTTTGTAATTAAACCCATAATAATACCTTTCCTTTCTTTTTATTAACCATTTGTACAACCCTTTAATTAATTCCCTGCTATTGACTATTATTTATATACTAATAAACGTGATTATTTTATATAAATTGCTTATTAGGAATAAATAATTTACATAAATTAACAGTTGATAACAGGTAATTTATTTCTAACAGACGTTAGAAATTTACCATAAACAAAATTATAATGTCTGATATGAGTATAAATTCGGGTGTCGAAAAACGCTTTGGGGCAAAACTTGCTTATGTCAGAAAGTCTAAAAAACTTTCTCAAATGAAGCTTGCTGAAATTGTAGATATGAATTTTAATTATATAGGACAGATTGAACGCGGAGAAGCAAACGTAACAATTAAAACTATGATTGCGTTAGCTGATGCTCTTGATGTCGAACTAAATGAATTGTTTAATTTTTCGTTTTGAATAGATGCCGCATCAAGTGCGGCATGACGAATCATCTTTTATCTTGTGTTAAAATTCAATTATGAACAAATTTTTTGAAAGTCTCCTTGATTGGATATATAAAAAGAAGTGTTATTTTTGCGGTTCGTCTAAAGAGTGTGTAAAAATGTGTTCGGATTGTTATGATACTCTTGATTTTTTACCCGTTGAAATCAACCGTTCTTTTAACGGTATAAATATCTATTGCGCAGGGGAATATTCAAAAAATCTTCAAAAAATGATACGAGGTCTGAAATATCACCGCCAAAGCGACCTTGCTTACTATCAGGCAAAATTCATGCACGAATATTGGAAACGACTTAATATTGAAGGCGATTTTCAGATTGTTCCGGTTCCTATTTATCCAAAACGCAAGAAAAAGCGAAAGTACAATCACATGGAACTTGTCGGGAAAGAACTGGCAAAACTCACCGGCTATGAATTAAACACTGAACTGATAAAACGTATCAAAGATACAAAACCGCAATACAATCTCAAAAAAGCTCAAAGACTGATAAACCTTGATAAAGCCTTTGGAGTCGATAAAACCAAACTTATTGAAAATAAACGAATCCTTCTGATTGATGATATTTGCACAACAGGTTCAACTTTTGAAGAAATGATTAGAGAACTATACAAAGCAGGGATTTATGACATCGTCTGCTTTGCAACAACAACGCCATTAATGTGAGTTGTGAATTGTGAATTGTGAATTGTCGGTTACAGGATTATAAAAGGAGAAAAGTCAATGAATCATGAAGATTTAGATGTTTGGAAAAAATCAATTAATTTAGTAACAATGGTTTATGAAATTACAAAATCTTTTCCGCAAATTGAGAACTACGGATTAAAAAGTCAAATACAAAGAAGCGCTGTATCTGTTCCGTCAAATATTGCGGAAGGTTGTGCAAGATTTTCTGATAAAGAAACTCTAAATTATATAAGTATTGCAATCGGTTCTTTGGCAGAATTGCAAACTCAACTCATCATTTCAAAAAATTTGGGTTACTTGGATAATTATGATAATATAATGAATGAATGTAATGATGTAAAACGAATGTTGATAGGTCTTTCTAAATATTTGAATAATAAATAATCCTGAAA
>CACXFH010000098.1 GCA_902766975.1 uncultured bacterium
AGTTTGGAATCTTTTTCAATTCCTCGTGTGTAGAAGGTTAGTGTGTAGTAGGTAGTGTATAATTTATGTCTCGTGTTTATTGTTTATTTCTTACATTTATATAAAGTATTTTTTAAGTATATAATTGCTATATATTTTCAATTTTGTTACATAACTTTACAAATTATTTAAGAATACCGAAATTACAATCATTTTCTTTTGTAGTAAAATATATTTATGGAAAAAGAATGTTTATTTAGTGGTAAAAAAGTTCAAATAGGTGTTGACTCGGGATATGACAACTACATCATGGCAATAGAATCCAGCTGTGATGAAACTGCCTGTGCAATTGTAAAAAACGGCAGAGAAGTAATTGCAAATGTTGTGGCTTCTCAAATTAAAACACACGAAAAATTCGGCGGGGTTATCCCTGAAATTGCGGCAAGAGAACACATGGACGCAATAAATATAGTAATAGACGAAGCATTTGAGCAGTCAGGTTTAAAACCTGAAGATATCACTGCATTTTCAGGAACTGTCGGACCGGGGCTTGTGGGGTGTTTACTTGTCGGTTTAAATGCAGCAAAGACGCTTGCGCTAGTCCATGATAAACCTTTTATTGGGGTGAACCATCTGAATGCGCATCTTTGTGCGAATTATATAGATACGGATATCAAACCGCCGTTTATGGCATTGTTGATAAGCGGAGGACACACTCAGATTATAGATGTGGAATCTTATTCAAAACAAACAATTTTAGGTGAAACCATTGATGATGCTGTTGGTGAAGCTTATGACAAGGTGGCAAGATTAATAGGTTTGCCTTACCCAGGAGGTCCAAAGCTTGATAAACTCGCGCAAATCGGTAATCCTAATGCTTATGAACTTCCGATATCAAAAGTGGAGGGGTACAATTTCAGTTTTAGCGGGCTTAAAACTGCCGTTTTGCGCCTTGTAAAAAGACTCAAAGAAGAACCGTCCCCAGACTCTTCGAGTCACCCTCTCCCAAAAGTAGAGGGAAATTTAACAGAAACACAAATTAATGATATTTGTGCAAGTTTTCAGGAATGTGTTTCTAAAACTTTGGCTAAAAAATTAAAAAAAGCATTGAAGGAAAAAGGATATAAACAGGTTGTTATAGCAGGCGGTGTGGCTGCGAATTCCGAAATCCGCAAAAAAATATTTGAATTTGAAAAAGACGGATACAGAGTAAATGCGCCAATTATGAAATATTGCACGGACAATGCCGCAATGGTTGCGTCATGCGCATACTTCAACACTAATACTTATGATGATATTGACGTTGAAGTCTTTTCAAGAGCATAAAACTTGACAGTGGTATATCTCTGAGATATCTTATTATCAAAAGGAGTACATTTATGCCGAAAATAGTAAAATTAGGGAATGTTAATTTACATTGTTTTACCCAACGCGTAATTGACAGATTCCCAAATGTTCATTTAGGAAAAAATAGCAGAGTAATAACAAATAATATTCTAAAAAAAGACCCTCGTTTGAATCAATTTTTTAATAACGAAACAATGGGAGCATTAGATAATTATGCTGCTCACGAAAAAATGAATATATACATCACACCGCTTGAAAACGACATGTTTAATGATGTTGCGGTTTCAGTATATAAAAATTCTAAAGAAATGATTAGATTTCCATACGATATTGCAAAATCGAAAGAAGAAGTCCCTCAATTTTTAAGAGATTTATATAATAAAATCCATAAAGCAGTTCATCCATCCGAGGAACCTATAAAAACTCAAAATGTCAGTCATTCTATTTGGAAAGATGCTAAAATGTATTTTGAAAATGTTGCAGAAAGATATAACAAGACAAGATTCTCTATTTTAGATAAGTTTGAATAATTTAGTAAGAGCCTTTTCTCATCAATTCGGATAAGCGAAGTTCTTGTGCCGGCTGTTTGGTAAATATTGATTTACGTTTTAATGCGGGAATAGTTGTTGTAGTTTTTTTCTTTTTAAATTCGCTCAAACCGATTCTTGTCGTTTCGGTTTCTTTGCCTAAGAATATTGATTGCAAAAATTCTATAATATTTCCCATAGCGTAATCTCCTGATTTTATTATATTTCTTTAGGTTCTATATACATCATGCATTTAAACGATTACAGGGACAAATTTCATTATACTTTGTGTTATATTTATTTTAGGGATTACGGAGTATAAAAATTTGAATAATACTTATTATGAAAATTTGGATGAAAATTTTACCAATGCGCTGAATTTTTATGAAACGGAATATTCACATGAGCAGCTTATTGCTCTTTTGCAAAACGGCAATATTCCTCAAAAACAAATTGCAGCGTTGAAACTTGATAAAATAGAATCAAATAATGATGCGCAAATTTTATTATCAAATCTTACGGGACAGGATGGAAAAATAAGAGAAGCTGTATCATTACGTATTGCGGAATTTATGAAAAATAAAAATTACATAAAATATTTTGCTCCGTCTGAAAACACACAAATTTTTCTTGATGCTGTAATAGATATAAACGGAAACATTTGTCGAAATGTTATCAGTGCAATTTCAAATTTAATAAATGATAACAAATTCTGCGAAATATTCTGTAAAAAACTCACAGAGCTAACATTCAGCCTTCTTGATATTGTCGAAAAATTTGATTTTCAGGATGGTAAATATAAGGTCAATAAAGAAGCGTTTAAGTTGTACTGGTGTCTTGAAACAATTTATGTATTTTGGGATAAGCTGAATTTTGATGACTTAAAAAACATTATTTCAAGAGCTTCTGAAATCGGAGAGTATACAATTAGAGAGAAGGCTGCCAAAATACTCACTCACGATTTTGATGATAAAGATTTAATTGTGGTAAAAAATAAATTAAAAAACGATTCAAATTATTATGTAAGGAGATTTTAATATCTTCGTGATAAAATAAGAATGTAGAATTTCTTATAGTTATAAAGGTAATATCATGGGACAAACTTTAGTTGAGAAAATAATATCGCTCCATTCCGATCATCAAGTCAGAGCAGGAGAACTTGTAATAGCAAAAGTTGATGTTTGTGCGGTACAAGACGGAACAGGTCCGTTAACGGTTGAAGAATTTAAAAAATTGGGGAAAGATAAATTATACAATCCGCAAAGAACAATTTTGTTTATTGACCATGCATCTCCGAGTCCCAGAAAAGAATTGTCAAATATGCACACAACACTAAGAGATTTTTCAAGAGATTACGGAGCAATTTTATCTGAAGTCGGATCGGGCGTTTGCCATCAGCGATTAGTTGAGACTTTCGTCAATCCTTGCGAAATTTTAGTCGGTGCAGATTCGCACACATGTACATCAGGAGCACTTGGAGCTTTTGCTACAGGGATGGGTTCAACCGATATTGCTGTTGCAATGGCATTAGGCAAAACATGGCTTAAAGTTCCTCAGACATTTAAGGTTGTTGTAAACGGTAAATTTAAAGAAGGAATTTGTGCAAAAGATTTGATTTTACATCTTATCGGAATGATTGGAGCAGACGGCGCAACCTATAAAGCACTTGAGTTCCATGGGGAAACAATTGAAAATATGTGCATGGCAGAGCGCTTTACTATTGCAAATATGGCTGTTGAAGCAGGTGCAAAATGCGGACTTTTTGTTGCCGACGAAAAAACTAAAGCATACCTTGAAGAAAAAGGCAGAGGAGAAAAATTTACGACATTAGAACCTGATATTGATGCAGTATATGAAAGGATTATTGAAATTGATGCTTCAAAAATCGAGCATACCGTTTCATGCCCGCATACCGTTGACAATACAAAGCTTGCTAAAGATCTGAATGATATCAAAGTTAATCAGGTTTATGTCGGTACATGTACAAACGGCAGAATTGAAGATATGAGAGTTGTTGCCAAAATTTTAAAAGGTAAAAAAGTACACGATGGTGTCAGAATGCTCATTTGTCCTGCGTCAAGAACAGTTTATAAACAAGCGCTGCAAGAAGGTTTGTTAGAGATTTTTATTGATGCAAATGCAACAATTTTACCCCCCGGGTGCGGACCTTGCGTCGGTATTCATGCAGGAATTCTTGCGGACGGCGAAGTTTGTTTAACGACTCAAAACAGGAACTTTATCGGACGTTTAGGCAATACAAAAGGATTTATTTATCTTTCATCTCCTTATGTTGCGGCATACAGCGCAATTAACGGTTATATAAGTGATAAATAGACTTTTAAACATATCTCAAATAAATGTCGCTAACTTGATAAGCTGCAAATTTATTATATTTTCGTAAATTCTGACAAAATGTAAATATCCGCTTTTTATTGTATATGTTTTTGGTTTTTTATTGTAAAATTGTTTATATAGCACGAAAAAGAGAATTAATATAAATGAGAAACAGCAGAAGTTATAAAGGAACAAGACGTTCTGATACCCCAAGAGGACGGGCACAAAGTCCTTATGAAAATTACAGAAGCAGAAGATCAAGAAAAACGGGAGCTTCATTCAGGCACTCATTATCACTGATGTTGCTGCTTTTCGTTATTGTTTTGGGAGTAATTTTGGTAATAGGCGGGATACAGAATAAAAACGGCAATTCAGACACGTTCTTTGGTGCTTTGTTTGCGAAATTAACCAATAAAGAATCTTCAAAATCAATTGATTTCAGTTTGCCTTTTGGACCTCATAGAGAAAATATTTTACTTTTGGGGGTTGATTCAAACGGTGCAGATTCGGACTTATGGGTTGGGACAAGAACGGATACCATAATTTTGATGAATGTTGATCCCCGAACCAAAACGGTAAATGCCATTTCCATTCCTCGTGACAGTAAAGTTTATTTACCTGATGGTATGGGAACTCAAAAGATTAATGCAGCTCATGCCATAGGCGGAATTAAAATGACAGTCCAAACCATAGAAGAAACACTGGGAGTAAAAATTGACAGATACATAATGTTTCATGATGCCGGAGTAAGGGCTATTGTAAAGGCTCTTGGCGGAGTTGATATTTATGTTGAAAAAAATATGAAATATGATGATAATGCCGGAAAACTCCATATAAATATTACGAAAGGCAAACATCATCTGACAGATAAAGATGTTGTAGAATATTTGAGATTCAGACATGATGCCATGGGTGATATTGGCAGAACAAAAAGACAACAGTGGTTTTTGCGGGGTTTGCTTGCTGATTTGAAAAAACCTGAAACCTTGGTCAAAATTCCAAAGCTTGTTTCGGTTGCCAATAAGTACGTTAAAACAGATATGACACCATACGAAATGAGTCAGTATGCTGCTCTTGCAACCCATTTTGATATGGATAATATAGAAATTGCAATGCTTCCCGGTGCGCCAAATAAACACGGATATATAAGTTACTGGATATTAGATCCCGAAAAAACTCAACAAGTTATTGACAGGCTCATATACCGTAAAAAATTTGACGGAGTAAAAGAAGAATACACCGCGAGCATAATGAGTTCTTCAAAACGAAAAGACGATGCTGCGAAATTAAAAAATACATTGGATGAAAACGGTATAAAAGTAATTTGCTCCGGAACATCGAGTTCTACTCATTCTCAGTTTATTGCGCATTCAAAATATGTTACAATTGATTATTACGCTGATTTGAAATCGAAAGTACCACAGGTAAAATCAAAGCAGTTTGTCTATGAACCGTCAAATTATCAATGCGCAAAATCAGATTTTACAATAGTGTTGGCTGATGAAAATTAAAAATTAATGAAAGCGGGTGTTTATGGAAAATATCCCTCGTATAGGAGATAAGATAATTAATAACAAAATTATCAGAACGGATTCTGTCCAACCTCCTTCGACTTCGGATGAAATTGTGAAATCTGCGCCCGAATCATCAAAAAACGCATTAAATGATTTACAAAACAATGCCCAAAACAATACCTCGACAGAGCAAAAAGAATATTCTCTTGCTCAATTTAAAAAAGACTATAAACATATTATGCGCAGGGAAGTGTTTCCAAAACTCAAACCTTATGAAGAAAAACGTATTAAATATAAATCAAATTTGGATAAAGGGGTGTTAGGTGTAATATTGCTGGTTATTGCTTATGTTGTTTGGGCAGTGTTATTAGATTACGGAATCAGTATAGAATTGATTTTTGCCTTATTTGGCGTATACGCAGCAATCAGACATTATTTCAAAAAGAAACTTGAAAACGAAATAAAAGTCGAAATTATGCCTCTTTTAATGCGTGCAATTCCCGGTTTTACGTGGGGCAATGGGTTTGTTTCTCAAGAAGAAACGGAGGAAGCTGATTTATTCCCTTATGAGCCAAGAACAAATGTTACTCCGGATGATAACTTTGACGGTACATACAGAGGGGTGAAAGTTACTATTTGCGAAAGTCAGTATTCTTATACGACTGGTTCCGGCAAAGGCAGAAGAACTGTTGTAATTTTCAACGGAGCTGTGGTCAGATTAAAAATGAATAAGCATTTTGAAGGTCTTACCGTCATTCGCCCCAATTGGTATTCTTCCATACAAAATAAACTTGAAAAAGTAGAACTTGAAGATGTTGATTTCCATAAAAAATTCAAAGTTTTTTCAACCGATCAGATTGAGTCAAGATATTTATTAACTACTGCTTTTATGGAAAGATTTAAAGATATTATGAAAGCTTTTAAAACTGAGAGAATATATTGTTCGTTTTACAAAGATTATGTTTATATTGCGCCATACACATCCAAAGATTTATTCAGCCTTGCGCATTTATCAAAGACATTGATAGATGAGGAGCAGTATGAAGTTTTGTTTAATGAATTTGCATCTATTCTTGCACTTGTTGACCACTTCAAACTTGATAAGAAATTAGGATTGTAAATGTCTTAAAATTTGTTATAATTATTATATGAAGATGAAAGAGGTTTATTATGATGAGTTTATTATTTAATGTTCCGATAGTTGCGGCAAATAATGCACAAGGAGCCGAAAGTACAGGTACAGGAATTAATATGACATTGATTTGCATTGTTGCTATTATTATCGGGTTATTGCTTTTATTATACCCGATGTATGTTCGCCTTATACAATTAAAGAACAAAACGAAAGAAGCAATGAGCGGTATTGATGTTCAGCTAAAAAAGCGTTACGATTTGATTCCTAATATTTTGACTATTGCTCAAAAGTATATGGAACACGAAAGAGGCTTATTTGATGAGATTACAAGGCTAAGAACCGCTGCTGCAGGAATCAAATCCGATGCGGATACTATCGGCAAAAAAATTGAACTGGATAATCAAATTGCATCTAAAATGGGTCAATTGATGGTAAATGTTGAAAACTATCCTCAATTAAAAGCTGATGGTACAATGATGCAGGCAATGCAAACATATTCTGAAGTAGAGGAACATATAGCTGCAGCAAGAAGATTTTATAACAGTGCCGTAAATGAATTGAATAATGCGGTTGAAATTTTCCCGAGCTCTTTGATTGCAGGAATGATAGGTATAAGTTCTTATCCGTTCTTTGAAACTGATGAGCAATCAAGACAAGCTGTAAATGCAAGTGATTATTTAAAATAAAAATATTTTTATATTATAATAAAGGCGGATTGAATTAGTCCGCCTTTTTATGTGTCCGTAGCTCAGACGAATAGAGCGTGGGTTTCCGAAGCCCAAGGTCGGGGGTTTGACTCCCCCCGGGCATA
>CACXFH010000099.1 GCA_902766975.1 uncultured bacterium
TACCGCTGCGCCACAGGCCCGTGACGACTTATTATACCTATTAAATTTTCAATTTTTGCGCCCGGCTTGCGGTAGCTGCGCTACCTTTCCTCTCCTCGGACGTGACATTTAGTCACCTCCTCGTCGGCAGAGTGCCACACTCACCGTGACGACTTATTATAAGTATTAAATTTTCAAATTTAATTTGCTATGACAATTATTACCATTGCCACCCAATCTCAAGTTATCATTAAAATATTAAAAAATCAAGACTCAATGAAAAGTTTTATTATATCTTCTTTGCTTATTGTAGGATTTATCTCCTTTATGCACGTTATTTCTTCTGTTGAAATTTCTTCCCCGAAAATTTTTTCTAAAAGTTTTTTGTCGTAATCATATAATATCGACCCATGTTGTAATATATATCCATGTTTCCTGCATTGTGCCGAGCCGATAAGTTTTTTACCTTTATAGCATAAGTCGGCTCCCGTAGAAATCAACATACAATAATCAAATCCTGTTTTTATCTGTTTTTGTGAACCAAAATCGATATCTATTCCTATTTGACTGAATTTATTGATGAAAATCCCGCAGATTTCTTTATATGAAGACACCACATGCTCACCATGTTCAAGATATGAAACCGGACAGATATAGCTGTATGTAATTTCATTATCATGCAAAAGAGCTCGCCCGCCGGTTAATCGTCTTACAACATCAATCCCGCAATGTCGTAAAAGTTTATAATCCAAAAATTTATCGTCTTGATTTCTGCCAAGCGAAACACATGCGGGGCTCCATCCATATAACCGAAATATTGGTTCGGATAATTTGTTATTAATTGCGTAATCTAACAAATCCGAATCAATATTCATATTCTGTTTGCCGGTTTTTATCTCATAAGGTATAAATTCCATTTTTATTATCTCTCAAAAATTGAGTAACCGTTCGGTTTTAAATCAGGAACCTTAATATCGTCTAACGGTAAAAGTTCTACCCCGTGAAAATTTGGGGCTTTTGGTTTGTTATCCGCAGGTGCAAGTATTTCTGCTTTATCCATTTTTTCTATTTTTTGTGTTTCTTCTTGCAGCATCTTTGCTTCTTTTTTCTGTTGTTTTTTTGTTTTCTTTTTTTCTTTTGTTTGTGTCGGCGCAACTTGAGTTGAAGCAGTATCTGTGTAGTTATTCATATCCGGTTGTTTATCGTGCAAGAAGATAAAACCTTTGGTATCGTATGGGTCTCTTTTTACCTTTTGTGGTTTTTCTTCTTTAGTCTTTTCTTTTTTTATTTTTTCAGACTTTTCTTTTTTAGTTTTTTTATCTTTTTTAAACAATTTCTTTGATTTTGATTTTGTTTCCTGTGTAATCTCGTCTGCGTCTTTTGCAAGTTCTTGTGCTTGTTCATCAAGCTGTTGTTCGACTTTTTGTTCTTGTTCAAGCGGCGTCGGTTCTATCGGGGGGAGTTTTGATAAATTAGGATCTTCTTCTTCCCCGACATAACCTACTCCTGCAAGGCTCGCCGTTTTGTTTTCTAAATTATTTGTGTATTTTTCAACATCTGATATAGTTTTGTTGTAATCTTCCTTTGTGCTTACGTCATTCCCGTTTTGGGAATTCTCACGCTGGGCAAGTTCTTGTTCAAATTGTGTGAATGCTTCGTTCCCGACAAATTGTTCCAGTGCTGCGCGCTTAGATAAAAACTCTGACTGTGCGGTTTTCTGTTTATCAACTGCCGTTCTGTAGTATGAATCTGTTATAACGATAATTTCTCTTGCCACATTATTTTTTTGTGCAAGTTCGAATCTGTTTTTGCGTTCCTGTGCAAGTTTTGCCGTTTGAGTTAATTGTTCTTTTGCATTTATATAATCGTAATATAAATCGACGGTTTTTTGCTGCAGATCTTCAATTTTCCGTATAAGAATAATCATATCGGCATCGGTAACTTTGGAATATTTATAGTTAAGAGCTTTTGTATCCTGTCCCATTATGCCAAGTACGTTCGCTCCGATAAGTGAGGTCCCCGCAAGAAGCGGATTTGACATCCCCGCACCTACAAGGGTAGACATGCTTGCAACGGTTTTTAACATATTTTTTACAGTGCTTTTATTTGGTTTATCCGCATCCGGATTCGCCAATTTATACAGTGCAAAATTTATTGTGTCACTTTGCGTTGCCGCGCCCTGCCAAAGTAAGGATAAATCGGAAATCATGTCCTGTTCTTCGCATTCAAGATCATAAGCAATTTCTTTTGACAAATTTTTAATGCTCAGCTCTCCGTATGAAATTTCATGTGGTGCCTGACTCATTGTTGTCTTTCTTTGAATTAATTCTTCCAAAGAATCGGATTGTTCTTTTTGAACATACGGATTCTCTGGAACTTCTGATATCCCTACTCTGTATGCGGGAGCTTTTGGTGTGACCATATCTGTTAGTGCTAAATTCGCATTTGCACACGTAAAACCGCTTATACATAAGATTGCCGCTGCTAATAATATTTTATTTTTCATTTTTTACCCCGTTTCCTACAAGAGTTGAATCATAGTCATATTGATATAAATTCAAATCGTCTACTACCTTTTTGCCCGCAAGTCGCTGCAATTCAAGGTGATATTTTTTACATAGCTGAATGTATTTTTCTTCTTCCAATTGCATATCCTGATACAAAGTCGATTGAATTGCGATTTCCAAAAAATCTTCATCATCCATCGCTTTTGCATAGTTTTTACTGTAAAGTATTTCTCTTGAACGTATTTCTTTCAATAGTGCAAGACTGTTTTTATAATTATAGTATGCACTGATAATCTTATCTTGTAAATTTTCAATAAGTCCCGCAAGTTCAATAAGCTCTGTATCGGTTAGCGGAATTTCTTTAGGTATGTTTTTGCGGTTTAAAAGATTTTGCGCAATTCGCCCCGCACCGTAAGTCGCTGATTGAATCATATAATTTTGTCCCATTAGGGTTGGGGCTAGTGATGCACCTGAAATAATTGCTGAAAGTGTCTTTGCCATTAATGATGAATGTATTCTTCTTTGGCTTTCCGGAGTTGCAAGTTTTTTTAGCGCAAACCCGATAACCTGATTGTTTGAAACAGTACCTTTCCAAAGATTATCTATATCTTCAAGGTCTTTTTCCCTTTGAAGTTTTACAATTTGTTCAAGAATTTCATCATCACTTGTTAAAAGGGTGTCTGTTTTTTTGTAATCTTGTTTGGGTAATTCAATTTTCGGCTTCTCAACCCCTCTTAATTGAACGGTATCATCAGCCATGACCGGCAAAAACGATTGCACTAAAAAGCATGTTATCCCTAATAACAAAATTATCTTCTTCATAATAAATTTATAGCATTAATATGCGAATAAATCTAATGGTTGATTAATCTTTACATCAAATGGTGGTTATTCTCGTTTGAGAAAAATTTTAGAATAGTAATGTGAGTGGGTTCCCTCACCCGAATTTCAAACTTTCGCATACTGCTCAAGTTGAAATTCTACCCTCTCCCACCAAAATGACGCTGCGGCGAGGGAAGCAGGAGAATAAGAGTTGAGTAAAGATATTACAAAATCAGAATATATGACGGCTCCGTTTAAAGTTATGAAAAAGAAAACGGATTTATGTAATCAGGCTGACATTTTTAAATCCAAAAAATCTTTCAAAGAAGCTATTTGCTGTTATCTTAATTCCGTTTTGCTAGACAGAAACAATCCGGATACCTACTTAAATTTAGGAGTATGTTACAAAAACTTGGGCAAAATTAAAAAAGCAATTAATTCATTGGAAAAGGCTGCGCTCCTTGATAAAGATAATTTTGATACGTTTTATGAACTCGGACTTTGTCATTTGGAAGATGAAACCCCTTGTAAGGCTATAAAATGTTTTATTCATGCGGTAGAACTTGAACCTGATAACGCGGATGCAATCTATCAGCTTGGTTTGGCGCATGAAAAGTGCGATGAGCAGGATATGGCGATGATGATTTATCAAAAATTGATTGAAAATACCCCGACATATATAAACGCCTATATCAGGAAATCAACTTTATTGATGAAAATGGAATTATATAATTCCGCACTTGATTTATATAAACAGATTTTAAAAATTAATCCGGATTATGCAAAAGGATATTATGACATTGCTTTTTGCCTTGACAAACTTGGCAAGCAAAGAGAAGCAAAGCGCTATTATCACAAATTTTTGGAATATAACCCTGATGATAAAAATGCAAATTTTGCAATGCAGAGAATGGAAAAGTTAAAAAAAATATCCAATTCCCGGATAAAATTATCTCTTGTTTAAATTTTTCACAAATTCAACTGCCTGTGGTTTGTTTGTGATGTCACCGTTTAACTGGGCTTCGTGAAGTTCGTTTAAAATTTTGCCCAACTGCGGCGACGGTTTGATATTTAATAATTCCATAATGTCATTCCCGTCCAATAATTTTGGCAAAGGTTTTATTGTTTCAAGGCTGTCAATGTAAAACTTGAGAAGTTTATCAAGCATAGTGAGATTTTCTTCAATCATTTGTTGTGTTATTTCAGGTCCTAAAGCCGATAATCTGTCAGCTTTTCCGATAATTATTGCATCAATTGAGTCGTCTTCCATCTTTCGAACATAGCGCATCATAATCTTATCTGATAATTCCGGCGAACAAACCACCATAGTTGCATACATGTGATTTTTAATCATTTTTTGTATGTATTTAATCTGTTTATTGGAAAAAGCAAGATGCCGCAATATTTCCGGTGCCATTTTTGAACCGACATCATCATGCTTATAAAATCTGTGACGTCCTGTATTTCCCTCAATAAACCATGTTGAAAATTTACCTATATCGTGCATAAATGCTGCCAACTTTAAATGCGCAAGTCGTGAAAAGCCCCCAAAATCAACTTTATGCAAATGTTCTTTTACTATATCCGTTGAATTTTCATACAAAATTTGAATTTGTTTAACCGTTTCAATGCTGTGATGGAATAAATCCAAATGATGGTGTGCGTTTGGTGGTACTTGTTTTAATTCATCAACAAAAGGAAAAATTAATTCTAAAATTCCGCATTCATCCATTTTCAAAAGGGCGCCATCCGCATATTCCCCGTCAAATAGTTTCATTAATTCGTATTCTACTCGTTCTTTTGCCGGCTTACTAAGCAAAGTAGCATGCTTTTTTGCAATTTTCATCAAATCTTGAGAAATCTTAAATCCCAAAGTCGAATGAAATCTGAAAATGCGCAAAAGTCTTAAAGGGTCATCAGTAAAATTTTCCTCTCTTATCTCGTTTAAAATTTTATTCTCAAAATCTTTTAGCCCGTTTGTCGGGTCAAAAATTTCGCCGTTTTTTATGTTTATTGCGATTGCATTAACGCTTAAATCACGTCTGTAGATGTCTTTTTCAAGTGAATTTTCAATCGGATTTGTAATATCAAGATAATTTTTTTTATCATTTAATACAACCCTGTAAATTTTATTTCCCTCATCAAGCGGAATGAATTTTTCATCAAAAAATTTTGCAATCTTCATTGAAATTTTTTTTGCATCGCAATCGGTTACAATCAAATCTCTGTCAGTGATTTCTTTATCAAGCAAAATATCACGTACAGCTCCGCCAACAAGCCAGATATCATTATCAAAAAAGCTTGCCAAATTATTTAAGATTTCATCGTTTTGTATTCTATTTTTTATAGTTTGAGTATTCATAAATAATATTTCCAAGTGCTACTGTTGTTGCTGTTTCAGCTCTTAGTATCATATCGCCCAGTGTGAGCATTTCAATAGTATTTTCCCTTCCTCCTTGGGGGAGAGGGAGTAGGGCTGAGGGGTTGTTAAACCACTCAAATTCCTTTTGTGAAAATCCTCCTTCAGGTCCGATAATTACAAGAACTTTATCCCCTTTTTTTATCGGATTTTGTTCAAAAGATTCTCTTATAGTTTTTGTTGCAATTCTTTCGCAAAAAACAATTATTTTGTCAAAATGGTCTTCGGCTAAAAGTTTTTTGATTGTTGTGCGGGGATAACATTTCGGAATGTCTGCTCTTTCGCACTGTTTTGAACTCTCATACATAATTTTTTGCCACTTATCAATTTTTTTATCCGTCATTTCGTTGTTCAGGGCGCAATTATCGGTTTTGACAGGATAAACCCCGCTTACACCAAGTTCCGTAGCTTTTTCAATCAAGAGATTTTGCGCATCGCTTCGCAAAGGGCTTTGGGCAAGATAAAGTTCAAAATTTAAAAACCTTTTTGAAGGGTAAAATTTGTTAATTCCTGTCGTAATTTTATCATTAGTAATGGCTTCAATAACGGTTTCATACTGTATTTTGTTTTCATCAATAAGCAAAAGTTTTTCGCCTGTTCTTGCACGTAAAGAGCGTGCAATGTGAAAATAATTCTCCTTGTCAGATATTATAATTTTGTTGTCGTTGACTTGATTTGATTTTATAAAAAAATGCGGCATATTTTAGTCCTTCTGTCAGTATAGTAATTCTGACCTGCTTTTTTCATTATAGCATAATCAATCTATTATAATTTCTTTTTCGTTTTTGTATGTGACATAGCCCAAATTCGCTTTAGGCGGTTTTCGCAGGTATTTGCGTTTTGTGTAAATTACTCCTATTTTTGAGGAATTTTTTCCTTGAGAATTTTCTTTTGCTAATTTTGCGCATTCCAGAATTAATTCATCCGTTAAATTTTGAGTTTTGAGCAAAACATGAGAGCCGGGGCAATCTTTGGTGTGAAACCACAAATCCTCATCTGATGCGAGTTTCGAAATTATATAGTCGTTTTGTTTATTGTTTTTGCCGATATAAATTCTTGTTTGATTCTGTTTTTCAATGCAAGTAATACCCTTTCCCGAATTTCTGATATTCATATTTTGCTTTGAAATTCTGCCATTTTTCATAGGTTGAGGAATTATAAGTTCGTTCTCTATTTCTTTTAATTCTTCAATATTATTTGTAATTTCAATTGAATACAAAACACTTTCAAGGTATTGTTTATTCTGTTTGCTTTCTTCAATCAGTTCATTTAATTTTATCCCTGCGTTTTTGCATTTATTATATTTTTTATAATATTCATTGGCGTTTTCTTTGACGGTTTTTGTATCTTTAAGCAAAATCGTGATTCCTTGATTGTTTTCGTAATCAAATACTTTTGCTTCTTTTATGTAATCTTTGAGATTGTACAGGTTTGCCATTAGTAAATCTCCGTAAAGACGGTATTTGTCAAAATTGTTGCTGCGATTTAATTGGGAAAGCATTTCGTTTAAGGATTTTTCGCATTTTTTTAATTTTTGGTTAGTCAAAGTAAGGTATTTCGATTTCAATGCTTTAAATTTCGCTTTATATGTCAATGTTGCATAGTAATTATCTATGAGAGAATTGACATTTTTAAACATAATATCGGGATGGATTGTTTCGCTTTGCTCGCAATGGCATAGTTCCTTTTGTTTAAAATAACTAAATAAAAATGCATATCGTTCTTCAATAAAATATTTTGAGGAATGTTCGGGAGGATAGGTATAAGGGATTTGCCCGTAAACTTCCCTTACCTGGCTTTTGTCTGCTCCAACATTATGCGCACAACCTAAAATAATGTTTGTATCGGTATTATATAAAACTACGTTTGAATATTTCCCCATAAGTTCAACAGCCAAACAAAGATAAATTTTATCCCCTATTTCGTTGTATGTTTCGACATAAAGTTCTAAAATTCTATCCCCGTCCGGTTGTTCAATTTTTGCGATGCGGGAGTTGTTGAGATATTTGCGCAAAAGCATACAAAACATCGGAGGTTTTGAGGGAATCTCTATAAGTCTTTTTCTTGAGTTTTGTTCAGACATAAAGCAAACATGATACATTTCCGGATTAATATTTATATAAAATTTCCGTGTTTGTCCGTTATTGCGCATAGAAAATATAAGTTCTCTGCGCGTTGGTTGTTGAATTTTATTAATTCTCGCATTGCAAATGAACTCTTTATTCTCTTCAATAAATTCTTTTAGAATCAAACTGTCAAATGAAATCATAAAGAAAATTTACCAAAAAGGCATGATATTGTCTAATATTTTCCTTTTTTGTGTTATCATTTTATTGTTATTCCGAATTTATTTCAGATTTCATCTATTTAGTTTTTATAGGTTGATTCTGAAACAAGTACAGGATGACATGGTATCCGTTATTGAAATAGCAGGCAATTATAATGCCGTTAACAGAAGGAATATAAAGACATGATTAAAACAGAATTTAAAGACCACGAGTGTGGGAAATTAAGACTTGATGATATTGACAAAACAGTTACGCTGTCAGGTTGGGTCGCAACTGTTCGCGATTTGGGCGGTATTTTGTTTATTGAATTACGTGACAGAAGCGGAGTTTTTCAACTTGTTGCAAATCCGCAAATCAATCCGCAGGTACATGAAGTTTTCGGTAAAGTAAGAAGCGAGTACGTTATAAAAGTTTCAGGTAAGATTACTAAAAGGCCTCCTGAAACTTATAACGAAAAATATCCCACAGGACAGGTCGAAATGTATCCTGAAACTGTTGAAATTCTTTCAGAATCCAAGGTGTTGCCATTTGTTTTGGATGATGAAAATGTATCTGAAGATATTCGTTTGAAATACAGATATTTGGATTTAAGACGTGAATCAATGCTTTCAAAACTTGTTTTACGTCATAATATAGTTACGGCAATAAGAAATTATATGAATAGTTTAGATTTTTTGGAAGTCGAAACTCCAATTTTGATTAAAACTACTCCGGAAGGGGCAAGAGATTATCTTGTTCCGTCAAGAGTTCAGGAAGGCAAGTTCTTTGCGCTCCCTCAATCTCCTCAAATATTTAAACAACTTTTGATGGTCGGCGGTATTGAAAGATATTATCAAATAGCAAGATGCTTTAGAGATGAAGATTTGCGTGCTGACAGACAACCTGAATTTACCCAAGTTGATATTGAAATGTCATTTGTAAAACAACAGGATGTAATTAGAGTTGTTGAAGGTTTGATTGTTGATGCGTTTAAAGCTGCGGGAGTTGAAGTGAAACCTCCGTTTACTCAGATTTCTTGGCAAGAAGCTATGGACAGATTCGGTTCAGATAAACCTGATACAAGATTTGGTTTGGAGTTGTTTGATATCGGTGATATTATTATGCAATCAGAATTCCAGATTGTTAAAAACACATTGCAGCAGGGTGGTATTGTCCGAGGTATAAGAATTCCTGGCGGCGCTAAATTCTCAAGAAAAGAAATTGATGATATTACAAAAATTGCCGTTTCTTTTGGCGCAAAAGCTTTGGCTAATATTATTTATCAAGAAGACGGTACTCCAAAATCTCCGGTACTTAAATTCGTAACGGATGAACAAGCAAGAGCTATTCAAGAAAGAGCGGGCGCTCAAGCCGGTGATATAATCTTCTTCCTTGCAGACAGACCAAAGCTTGTTTATGATATTATGGGAAGATTAAGATTGCATTTTGGGAAAATGCTTAATCTTATTGATGAATCAAAGCATGCTCTGTTATGGGTTGTTGATTTCCCAATGTTTGAATGGAGTGATGAGGAACAAAGATTCATGGCTATGCACCATCCGTTCACATCTCCAAACTTAGAAGATATGGATAAACTGAAATCCGGTGATTTGGGTAATGTAAAATCAATAGCTTACGATATTGTTTATAACGGAACAGAGCTTGGCGGCGGTTCTGTCAGAATTCACTCATCCGAAGTTCAACAGGAAATCTTTAAGGCTTTGGGTTTAACTCAGGAAGAAGCCGAAGAAAAATTTGGATTTATGGTTAATGCTTTGCAGTATGGTACCCCGCCTCATGCAGGTTTGGCTATCGGTTTGGACAGACTTGTTGCATTGCTTGCAAGAACTGATTCAATTCGTGATGTTATTGCATTTCCTAAAAATGCAGGAGCAAAATGTTTGATGTCCGGTGCTCCGGGAGAAGCATCTTTGCAGCAGCTCAGAGAATTGCATATAAAAAGCACTGTTCAACCGCAAAATAAATAATTTATTATATTGCTTAAAAATATGTGAATATAAAAAGAAACCCTAAAACTGACTTTTAACTTTATCAAGTTTTAGGGTTTTCCTTTTATATGTTTGGAGTGTTACTTTTCAAATTATTTAGTGGCTTCTTCTAAGTAACTATTCCCAAATCTTACGTTTATTGATGTTGTTTTGTTGTCTTTTTCATCTTTGTTAACGATAGTGGGGGTTTTACCTATTTCACCGTTAACTACTTTAACATAGGCATCATTTCCGGCATTTATCAAGGTCTTCTTAGTTCCAAAATTCTTAATGCTACCGTCAACAACTTTGATATTTACATCGTGTTTCGCTGAGATATAATTATCATTTTGATTTTGATTTGAACCAATCAAAACATTACCGCCATTTGCATTAATTTTTACATCATTTTCGGCTTTTATCTGACCTGCTGCAAAAACACCTCCAACAGAACTGTCATCGATATTTATATCGTGGTCTGAATTCACTGATGCATTTGTGTTTACAATTGTAGCATCTTTACCTTTGTTGGTAATATTTACATCATTTATTGAATTAACTTTACCGTCAATGTGAACGCCGTTAGTGCCTGTATTTACCATATTAACATTTTCAGCGGTTACAACACCTGTTCTGATAATGTTAGTTCCTTGAGCTCCTGTATTGTCTAAAATAACATTACCGTCAGATGTAACATTACCACTGATATTTATTTGAGAACCGGTATTTTTAATTGTAGCATCTTGGCTATTTTTGAATGTTCCAAGGATACTTACAGGTCCGTTGTCATTTATCAATGTTGCAGTACCATAGTTATTCAATTTACCTGCAACTACTAAACCGTGTTGACCTTTATTTGTTATATTAAGATTTCCATTATTATTAACAACTCCTGATTCGTGGATTTTCACCCAACCTTGGTTATTAACAATGTCCATCGTTCCTTTATTATTTACAATACCTTTTATGTGGGTACCATTTGTACCGTTATTTGTCATTTTTAGATTATTTGTATTTATGCTGCCACCTTGTCTGACATTGATACCAATCATTCCGTCATTGGAAATATTTAAATTCCCTCTTTCGGTTGTGACATTTCCGTAAACATTTACACCATTTCTGGCATTTGCACCGCTGTTTATATCAACATCATTGTAGCTGTGAACCCTTCCTCTGACATTCAAACCATAGTATCCGTCATTTTCAAGTACCAGTTTCCCTGCAGGAACAGTAGAATCAACATTCCCGTGTTCAATATTGCCGTAAACATTCAAGCCGTTTGTTCCTGTATTTTTGATATTCCCTGATGTCCCTATAACAGTTGTTCCGTACAAGTTTATTCCGTTTTTGCCTGAGTTTGTCATTGAAACATTATCAGCCATTATTAAACCGTTTTTATCTTGGTTTATACCTATTTCGCCACTGTTTATCATTGCAATGGCACTGCCTGAATTGCGTGTTTCTCCATATACATTCAAACCGCCGGCTTCATTTTTAAAGGTTGCGCTGCCGTTTGAAGTATTTGCTTTACCGTATACTTTTAGCCCGTTTGCACCGCTATTTTTGTATTGTGCGTTGCCTGATGCGTTGACTTCGCCTCTTATAACCAGTCCGCCGGCACCGGTGTTATCCATTACAAGGCTGTCTTTATTCAAATTGTTGGAAGTTACTTTCCCGCCTTTAAAGACTTCTAATCCGCCTCCGCCGTAATTTTTTACGACTAACTCTCCGTTATTGTTTTCCTGAATACCTGCAATCTTAATCCCTTCGGTGGTATTCCCTGAATTGATTATTTCTCCATAGCCGGTGTTGGACATTCTACCGTACATCTTAATCCCTGCTGCCCCTTGGTTTTGAGCACTTAATCCTTTTGATTTAACATTTCCGGTAGCAACAATATTTAAACCTTTGTCTCCATAATTGTTGAGTGTCAGTTTACCGTCATTATCTATAGTCCCTGAAACATTAATCTGAGTACCGTTGTTTGTGAATGAAGATTCTCCTGCATTTGTAAATTTACCCGGAATACTTATAGAGCCTGAATGGTTACGTGCAACGGTTGTTCCTTCATTCGCCACTTCACCTGCAAATATTAAGCCGTAATTACCTTTATTTTCATATGTAGCTGTCCCGCCTTTATTTGACATATAGCCTGTTTCATAAACCTTTAAAGCTCCGGCATTGTTTGAGTATGCACCATTCCCGTTATTTAAGACCTTACCGTGGATGTTCATACCGTTTGCACCGCTATTTGTCATGCTTAAACCTTGAGCATCAATTACTCCGTTTTTAGAAACGTTTAGTCCGTATTCGCCGGAATTACTCATTGCTAATTGACCGTTTTTATTAGTAAGTGTGCCTGTTACGTTCAATCCGCCCTTTTCCGAATTTATAAATTCTGCATTTCCATTGTTATTAAATGAACCTTGGACAAATACACCTTTTACGCCTTGAGGAGCATTTGAGACAAGAGCCGTTCCTGCATTATTTACTTTTCCGCCAAGAACAATACCTTGTTTGCCGGTATTTTTAATTTCTATACCCTGAGAATTGATTTCAGAAGCTGCTGTTTGGTATATCCATTTGTCGCCGCTGTTATCTAAAGTTAATTTGCCGTTTGAATTTGTAATGTTGCCGGAAACGGTGAGTTGAGTACCACTGTTTTGAATAGTTGTATTTCCGTTGTTTTTAAAATTCCCGCCAATTGTTACTACTCCGGATTTATTATCAACGACAGATGTCCCGTTACTGCTTACATTTGCATCTATAACTGCACCTTTAGCTCCTGTATTAGATATATACAAATTCTTGTCGCTTATTATTTGAGAGTCTTTTACAAAATACATACCGCTGCCTGTATTTACTATTCTTAAATCGCCGCCGTGGTTTTCTACTTTTGCAGTATTAGCTCCAAAAACTCCGCCTGCGTTATTAGTAATATTCAAATTCCCTTTATGATTTACAACATTTCCGAATATATGAGTACCTACATCCCCGTAATTTGTTATACTTGTATTTCCTGTTCCGACATTTTGAACATTGCCGGATATTTCGCTTCCTCTGGTTGAAGTAAATGAAATATTACCGTTTCTGGTTGAAATTTGATTTGCGTAATTTATATTTGAAGTGTTTACTAATGTATCAAACAATTGGTCTGCTCTGCTATTTCTGCCGAATGCTGAATTGATACCTGTTCCTGCGGCAACTTTACCCGGAACTTGAATTAAAGATGAAACAACATCAACATCATTAGCTGCAAATACATGACCGTCAATTTTTACGGCTCCATTTCCTACATTCTCTTTGCTTTTAAGCGCACTTAAATCACTGCTCGGGTTATTCTTAAAGCGATTATATGTATCGGTATTAGGAGTATAAACACCTAAAGATCCTACATTCAAAACCCCTGAAGCGCCTACTACCATGCCGTTTGGAGAAACAAATATTGCTCTGCCGTTGTAGAAATTCCCATCTCTCATTGTATTTACGATACCGTTAATTTTGATTGTATTATCGACTAAGTTAACAAATGAGTTTATATTCTTATCCCCGTATTTATATATTAAGTTTGCAATATCTCCGGCACTTAAATCAAAATTATTATATTTTCTTAAACCTATATCCGTATTTTTGATAATGGCTGTCGGGTCAATGTTGTAAACTCCGTTATTTCCTGTAACATTTGTAATATTTGTAGCCATTGCGGAAACAAATACAGATTGCTGTATTATAAATGCTGCCGTTAAAACTGCACAAATTACTCGTTTTGAATTCTTTAGATTAGTTTTCATTTCCATATCCTTTCATATATAAATCCGGTAATTACATTTTTAATATCATGCCATGCAGACATGGCACATACATAAATAAAACTTGTAAAAAAATAATTTGCTAGTTTAATTATTATCGTTTTTTATATAATTGAGCGTAGCACTAAAATCCTTGTATAACAAGGTGTTTTACAAATATGAATCAAAGAATTTATGTATTTGACGCAAAATTGTTACATTCCTTAATTGTATATATAAATCTTATATAAAAAAAGACCTTACACATTTTGTGTAAGGTCTTTTTTTGTCTTTTTAAGACTTATTTGAATGATATATTTTGATTGCTGTCTAACAGCATATTCAAATATAACAATTGATTTGCTGTTGCCTGATCAAGATTTACGAATCTTGCTCCTGCTCTTGACGTTGTTGAAGTTACGACTTCCGCATTTGCTCTGATGTCAAGATTACCATACTGTAAGTGGATTGGTACGATATCACCGTTTTTCAGAGTATTGTTATGTTTAAGAGCGACACCGCCTCTTGATACGTCTATTAAGCTGTCAACATTATCTGTTCTTTCCATTGATACAGGAATTGCGGTATTATTTACATTGTATCTTACATATTGACGTTTATCGATTGTATCTAAGTTATCTTCATCAATTCTGTTTTTGTACAACAATCTTGTATCATCATCCGGCGGAGCGATTGTCGGTTCCGGAGTTGGTTCCGGTGTCGGCTCAGGAGTCGGTTCCGGTGTTGGTTCCGGCGTTGGCTCAGGAGTCGGAGATTCTGTCGGTTCCGGAGTTGGCTGAGGAGTCGGAGGTTCCGTTGGCTCCGGCGTTGGTTCCGGAGTCGGTTCCGGTGTTGGCTCAGGAGTTGGTTCCGGTGTTGGCTCAGGAGTCGGTTCCGGTGTTGGCTCAGGAGTCGGCTCAGGCGTTGGTTCAGGAGTTGGCTCAGGAGTTGGTTCCGGAGTTGGCTCAGGAGTTGGTTCCGGCGTTGGCTCAGGAGTTGGTTCAGGAGTCGGTTCCGGTGTTGGCTCAGGAGTTGGTTCCGGTGTTGGCTCAGGAGTTGGTTCCGGAGTTGGCTCCGGCGTTGGTTCCGGTGTTGGCTCAGGAGTCGGTTCCGGAGTTGGCTCAGGAGTCGGTTCATCAGGCATTTCTAACGGAGTTGCGTCTACAATGCCATCATCGTCATCAACATGAGACTGTTCTCCGTCAAATATTCCATCACCTGTTCCTTCAGGATAATAGTAATTTCTTTCATGCTCATCACGACCTGTATCTTCCACATCGCCTGGTCTTACTGCATGACCTGTTGGGATATCAGGACCATCATCAACATGAACACCTACAACTTTATTTGTAGAAGGATTAACTGATTTTGAAAATCCGTCTCTGTTAATATGTGATTCAATACCGTTTGCATAAATATTATCTGCTGTTATATCTAAAGTTCCATTATCAAGCACGGCATTATCAACTTTTACTGTTGAGCCTGCCCAAGCTTCGTGCCCGCCGTCAACAAGTTCTTCTGTCGGTCTGATATTATGGTTAATATCCAAAGCTTTTACTACTGCATGATTTGGTAATGCTTCATCTCGATAATCTGCTCCTGTATATCCGCCATCTTGCTGACCGTAATTTCTTGGTCCGAGATAATCATTCGGAATTACAGATTCATCAGTAATGTGACCGAGATTCTTAATTTCTAAATTCTTACCGCGGGTAACAACTTTTAAATCACCCTCTGCTGTTATATTATCAATTGTTGTATTACCTGCAAATTCAATATTTGCATCGCCTTTTCTTGCAATAATCGTACAAGCCTTATTTGTTTTAACTTCATTTGCACGACCATAGTTTGAATCATTGAAACTGTTTTCTTTTAGGTTAATATTGTTTTCTGCAAGTACATCCATGCTATAACCTTGTTCTGCACCTGTTTGAATAAAGGTAACAGCTTTATCGGCTGCTCCGATATTGCCGTTTGAAATCAAGGATATGCCTGTACCTTCAATGTTGGTATCAGAATTATTGGTTCTTGCATTGACCATATTATAGCGTTTTGCACCCGTGTTATTGTAACCGTAATCATCATCAACAGTTAAGATAACACGTCCGTCAGCCTTAATCGTATCAATGTTCATATCAGAATCAATTGCTGCGTAGTTGATTACCAAATCTTCCGGTTTTGTAACTTTATTTGTTTCAGCTTTAACTTTACCTTTGATATTTGCATTAACAGATTTTGTAAAGTCACGTGAACCTTCGGCTTTTGGTCCGATACCTGTACAACCTGAGCCTGTGCATGCAGCCTGCTGAACAGGAAGCCCGATTGTACCGTCGGTAACTTTCATTGTCAAATCACCGCCTGCATTCAATAAGACTTTTTCAACACCGTAGTTCAAGATGCTTCCGTTATCCACAGTGATTGCAATATCATTACCTGCTTTTACGTAATTGTTATTTGATGTATTATCCCCGATAACAACGTTACCGCCACCTTTTTGATTAATAGTGGTATCGTTCTTACTGTTGGTAAGACCTTGGATTCTTGTTCCACCTGCTGAATTATCATTTATAAGAATGTTATTTTCAGCATTTACTCTTGCATTTGACGCAATTAACGTACCTGCAGCACCTGTATTATTCATTTCAACATTATTTGCATGAATGTTACCTGATTGTATTACATTTAAACCGCCTGCTCCGTTGTTAGTAAACTTAGCATTACCCCCAACATTTACTGCGCCGGAGACATTCATACCGTCAATACCATCAACTGTATTTAAGAATTCGGCATTGCCGTCTGTCGTAAACGTACCGCCGACATTCATTGCAGCTGTTGTATTTTTAGATCTGCCGTTGGCATAACCGTTTTCAACATAAGAATCTCCGTGAGTAAGCATATTTCCGGAGAGATTCATACCGTTTTTACCTTTGTTACGAACGGTTAATTTGCCGTTTGTCTCAACTTTACCTGTTACATTCAATGCTGTTTCGGTATTGCCTTGTGCAGGAACATTGAAAATATCAGTATTCCCGCCATTTTTTACGGTGCCGGAAATCAACAAATCGCCTTCGTTATTATTAATTAATACTCGTCCGTTTGCGTTTGATACATTACCGCTGATAGTTAATCCTTTTGCTGCATCGTCAAAGTTTCTGATTTCTAATGAACTGCCTGTTCCGACTGCAAAGTTTTTAACTGTACCTGCGATATTTGCACCATTATCATTTGGAGATCCGGTTCCGTTTCCTTCGGCTGAAATTATAATATGCCCGTTCCCATCACTTGCAAAAGTATTTGCTGTATTTAAATTGTCCGCATTTACAAGGTTATTAAATAAAGCATTTGCCATTGCCTGAGAATCCATTTTTACCATCTTATTGGCATTAACTCCGCCGACAACAACAGCATCTTTTGCAATGTCAACGGTTGATGCTTTCAATTCCACATCGCCTGCTGTTACGATTTTACCGTTAACTTTAATTGCTCCGCCTGAATTTACGTCATAGTCTTTTAAAGCTGCTAAGCCTTCAGCGGTTTGATTACGTTTAATTTGGTTATATCCGTATGAATCAGGAGCATAAACACCCAATGAACCGACGTTTAGCACCCCGGATGCGCCTACAACCATTCCGTTCGGAGATACAAATACTGCATTCCCGTTGTAAAAAGCGTTACCTCTTACGGAATTTACGATACCATTAATGTTAATTTGATTATCTACCAAGTTTACAAAAGTATTGATATCGGCAAAATTCAAGTTTGCGATATCTCCTTGGGTTAAATTAAATTTTTCGTAGTGGCGGAAACCCGTTCCTCCGTCTACTTTTGTCGGGTCAATGTTGAACACTCCACTTGTTTGATTAAAACCCGAAATCTCACTGGCAACGACACTCAGTGCCATCGTTTGTTGAAGCATAAACACACCTGTCATGAGAGATGCGATTATTCTTCTTTGAGTTTTCCTACTCTTTCTCATCATGTTCCGAATCCTTTCATTTTATGATTACTTGTAATAACATTTTGAGTTCTGCCTGCTATATGGCTTTTTGAAGCACACACAGCCATGAGCATGACATTATTATTTTTCTATAAATATATAAACGTATTGTTATATGTAAATATTTACTTTTTTTTGGTAAATGTTAATAAAAATTTACATTTAATTTATAAAAGGGTATAAGTTTTAATTACTAATACCCTTTTACAACATTTATATATCTATTTCAGTGAGATTTTATTTACTTCATCAAGTACCATATTCAAATATAGTAATTGGTTTGCAGTTGCCTGATCAAGATTTACAAATTCTGCTCCTGCCCTGCTGTTGGTTGCGGAAACAACTTTTGCATTTGCCTTGATGTCTAATGAACCATACTTCATATGAATTGGAATAATATCTCCGACTTTGAGGTTATGGTCGTGTCTTACTGCTACACCGCCCCTCGAAACATCAAGCAATGTATCTACAGAATCATTTCTTTCCAATGATATCGGATTTTTGTTACTCGAAACAGTATATCTTACATATTGACGTTTATCTATTGTATCAAGATTATCTTCATCGATTCTGTTTTTGTACAAAAGCTTGGTATCATTATCCGGCCCGACAGTTGGACCTTGAGTCGGTTCGGTTGTCGGAGCTGTAGTTGGTTCAGTTGTCGGAGTTGTAGTCGGTTCGGTTGTCGGAGTTGTAGTTGGTTCGGTTGTCGGAACTGTTGTTGGTTCGGTTGTCGGAACCGTTGTTGGTTCGGTTGTCGGAACCGTTGTTGGTTCAGTTGTCGGAACTGTTGTTGGTTCTGTTGTCGGAACCGTTGTCGGTTCTGTTGTTGGTTCGGTTGTCGGAACCGGAGTTGGCTCAGATGTCGGAACCGTAGTTGGTTGTTCTGTTGGTTCCAAAGTTGGTTCAACAGTCGGTGGCTCCGTTGGTTCAGGAGTTGGTTCAGTTGTCGGATCGGTAGTCGGATCCGAAGTCGGTTCTGAAGTTGGTTCTGCTGTCGGAGGTTCAGTCGGTTGAGGAGTTGGTTCAACCGTCGGCTCTACTGATGGTTCAACAGTCGGCTCTGCAGTTGGCTCTACTGTCGGTACCGGAGTTGGTTCAGGAGTCGGAGCATCGGTGATTTCCAACGGAGTAGCGTCAACAATTCCGTCTTTTGGTTCGTCAACATGTGATTGTTCCTCTCCAAATACGCCATCTCCATCTCCCGGGTTATAATAATAATTTCTTTCATGTTCATCTCTGCCAATGCCTGTAACATCTTCAGGTCTGACTGCGTGCCCTGTAGGGATATCAGGACCGTTTGAAACAGATATACCTTCTATTTTATTTGTTGAGGGATCAGGTTCTTTTGAAAATCCGTCTTTACCTAAATGTGTCGCAACTCCATTTGCATAAATGTTATCTGCAACCACATCCAATTGTCCTTTATCCAATTTCCCGTCATTGATTCTTACAACGGAATCGGCATAGCCGTAATAACCGCCATCCACGTCAGTTCCGTTCGGTCTGACGGTTTTGTTTATATCAAGTGCTTTAACAGTTGCATTATTGGGGATTGAATCTGTTTCTCCGACACCTGTATAACCGCCGTTTGGCAAATTCGGATTATCTGCAAGACCGTTTGTTCTTGGTCCGAAATAATCAACAGGAGTTCTTGGAACTGTCCCCAAATGATTAATTTCTAATGATTTACCTCTTGCAATGATGTTCATATCTTTTTCTGCAGTAACTTCGTCTATGTACGTATTTCCGGCAAATTCGGCATTCAATTCGCCTTCTCTTGAAATCATTGAACAAACATTATTGACAGAATATTTATCATCTAAGCCTTTAATATTAATATTTTCATTGGCTAAAACATCCATCCCGTATCCTTTGCTCGGGACAGGGGCACTCTTTGTTGCTAACACTCCGGGTTGAGTTTGGTTGAATGTTAATGGTGCATTCTCAGTGCCTATATTTTTACTTGCAATTAATGATAAACCATACCCTTGAACATTGGGTTTAGCCGCATTTTTTGATGCGTTATTAATATTGTATCTTGTAATGCCGTCGTTCTGATTATAATCAGTTGTGAGAATTACACGACCGTCTGCATCAATATTGTCTATGTTCATATCGGAATTTACGGCAGCATAATTTATTACAAAGTTATTTTGTTTAACCGCGGTTGAATCTGTTGTTTTTGCTGTAACAGCACCGTTAATATGTCCGTTTATTGATTTTGCATAATCTCTTGTAGTTTCGGCATTTGAAATTCCCGTACAATACCCGCCTGTGCAGTTATCCCCAACATTGAGGCCGATTGTACCGTCAGTGACATCCATATTCAAATCGCCGCCTGCCTTTAATAATGTTTTAGCAGCATTTATGTGCATAATTCGAGCATCAGCCTGTTGGCTTTCATAATTCAAAATGCTGCCATTTTTTACATTTATATCAATATTTTTTCCTGCGGTAATATAATTATTGTTTGATGTTCTGTCACCTATTACAACATTACCGCCGTTTTCTTTAATGTAAACATTATTATCAGCATTTGTTAAACCTTTATGAGCAATACCGGAAACGGATGTATCATTCATTAAAACATCTTGGTTAGAGTCAACTTTACCTGAAGATGCTATTAAAATACCGTCACTTCCTCTGTTCGTAAGTTCAACATTGCCGTTTGAACCGATATTACCGCTTAATATAATTCCTCTTGTTGATAAATTATTTACGGATGTAACTCCTTTGCCGTGGTTCATAACGGAGCCTGAAACGTCTGTCCCGTTTACGGATGTAAATGTGATTGCCCCGCCATTTTTACTCATATTTTTGGCAGATTTCATGCTGCTTGTATTTACAAGTTGTTCAAATACGTTATCATCAAAAGTACTCACAACTCCCGTACCGTTTGCAATCATTTTGCCCGGCACATTAATTTTAGATGAAACAATGTCTATATCCTGAGCCGCAAGAACTTTACCATCAATTTTTACAATACCGTCCCCTGCGTTATTAGGATTTTTTAATGCCGACAAATTAGAACTTGGGTTATTTTTATAGTGTTCATAAACAGTACTGTTTGGAGTGTATACCCCCAAAGAACCGACATTTAAAACCCCTGAAGCTCCGACTATCATCCCGTTTGGAGAAACAAATATAGCCCTTCCGTTATAAAAATTGTTATCTCGCATTGTATTTACAACCCCGTTGATTTTTATTTGGTTATCAACCAGGTTAACAAATGAATTAATATTTTTATCGCCATATTTAAAAATTAAATTAGCAATATCTCCTTGACTCAGTTCAAAATCATGATATTTTCTTAAACCGATATCTGTATCTTTGATTACCGCAGTAGGATCTATAGTATAAACTCCATTCTGTCCCGTAATCTGTATACCTGTCGGATTGGTTATATTTGTTGCAAAAGCTGAAATCATCATCGTCTGGTTTAGTAGAAATAATGAGGTCAATGCAGCAGAAATAAGTCTGGTTGTTCTTTTTCGGCTATTCATTGTTTTATCCTTTCGTATATCTTTTTATAAATCTGATTGTATATCTTATATTCTATCAAGCGCATAACGGATAATCTTAAAATGTTACCTTTTTTTAAGCACAATCATGCCTTGAAACATGTATTTTAAGTTCCTAAAGATTATATTTTGCTAGTTTAAACAAAATTATTAAGATTTGTTAATCGGAGGTTTTATAAACAAATAATTTTAGTATTCCGTAGGCACAGTAAAAAACTGTTAATGTCGCAAAGAATTGAATTGTTCCGGAAACTCCAACAGCCCCTGATTTGAATAAAAAGAACAAACCGGTTGCAGGTATAGCGGAGATTAAAATTCTAAACAACGTGTTCTTTGGTATATTTAAACGGAAATTCGGCAAAACAACGATTACAGACAATATAAAATACAAGAAATTTGCGCTGAAAGTTGCAATACCGACCCCTATTAATCCGATTTTAGGAATAAGTAAAATATTTAGGATTACTCCAATAATACCTGATATCAACTTGATTATAAATTCAATGTGTGTCCTGTTTGCAAGGTGATATTGCAAAGTTGTATAATCAGTCAATCCCAGGAAAAATACCCCAAAAGAAAAATAAGGTATCAAAGAGCATGCTTCATAAAATTTTTCATTGGTCTTTAATAGGATAGTGTAATCCATGCTATATAATGACATAATAGCAACTAAAGGCAATGCAAGCAGTATGTAATATCCAATAAACTTTGAAATAATAGGTCTTACATCAATTTTAGCTTCAAACATATTGATAACTCTGGGGATAACTGCCACTGTAAGCATTGCAAACAAAGGCATTAAAATCGGCAATGTTAAACTGTAACCTACACCTACAAATGCAGCCTTTGTAAATCCGCTTATGCCGCCCATAATGATTTTATTACTCTGAGTAATAATCCATGCACTTAATGATGTAGCCATAAGAGGCAGTCCGTATTTTACAATCGGAAGTATAAATTTCCACTCGACCTTTTGGAATTTGAAAACTTTCATAATATCACACTGAACAAACAATAAAACGTCTATCAATGATATAGCTACTCCCATCCCTAATAATATAGAAGCCGCGCCAAGATTAAAGAATTTTGCAAAAAATACGGTTAATCCGATGGTAACAAATTGATTCAGTATTGTAGTAAAAGAATAAGATACTGATTTTAGCTGAGCACGCAGAATTTGCTGTAATAATGCCCTTATTGCCACAGGAATAATCAGAACCAGAACAGCCATAAAATATTTCAGTGGCACATGGAAGAACGAATACATAGCATCTTTAAGCAAAAATGACAACCCGAACATCAAACACATATTAATAGCCAAAATTGAAACAATCATTGTCATATATTTCGGTAAATCATTTTCAATCTGGTGAGCTCTGAAAAATCTCAACCCAGACAAACCGACCCAATCGGAAAATATAATACACAGAAAAGACAACATTGCAATTGAAACGGAATATAAACCGTATTGCTCCGTTGAAAACAAATTTGTATATATCGGAACTGTAATTACATTCCCAAACATTCCGCATAACTTTGACGGAGCATATTTAAGCATATCCGTAAATATTGCCCGAGTTTCTTTTTCTTCCAATTCCTTATTTACAACGTATTCCATACTTCTTATTCCTTATAAAATTTTACCATATAAATCATATTCATCAGCATCAGTTATTAATATGTTTTCTATATCACCCGGAACAACCTGTTTATCCGTCACAGCATAAACAAGCCCGTCGACTTCAGGAGCATCATGCTCAGAACGCGAAATTACCGTGCCTTCGTCAGTGTATCCCTCGACTATGCATTTTATGCTTTTATTTATATATTTCTTGTTGTTATTCAATGAAATTTCCCTTTGAAGCTCCATTAATTTTTTATACCGTTGATGCTTTATTTTTGCGCTGATTTGAGGTTTTAAAGTATCTGAATATGTACCTTTTTCGCGAGAATATTCAAAAGCGCCCATTCTGTCAAATTTTACGTTCTTTACAAAATTATACAGATGCTCAAATTCTTCTTCAGTTTCTCCCGGATAACCGACAATTAAAGATGTTCTTACTGTTACTCCCGGGATTTTTTGTCTGAAATTTTCTACAAGTTTTCCATAATCCATAACCGGACGTTTCATGGATTTTAAAACCCTCGGATGTGAATGTTGCAACGGAATATCAATATATTTTACGACTTTATCAAGTGTTGCAATCGCATTTATCAACTCGTCTGTCATTTGAGTAGGATATGCATACATTATGCGTATCCAACTCAAATTTTCTATTTTGTTTAATTCCTTTAAAAGTTCAGGCAGTGCTTGATGACCATATAAATCAATACCGTATGATGAGGTGTCCTGAGCAATTAAAACAATTTCATTAACGCCTTTATCAGCTAATTTTTGCGCTTCTGCAACAATATTTTCAATGGACCTTGATACATATTTCCCCCTAAGTTTTGGGATAATGCAGTATCCGCACTCATAATTACAACCGTCCCCAATTTTAATATATGAACTAGCACCTACAGTAATTTGCTGTCTTTCAACATCTTCCGGATATGAATATATTGGATTCTCCTGAATTATATCTGTTTTATTATCATTTTCAATTTCTTTTAAAATTTTTATAATATCGGCAGGATTTGTAGCTCCTATCATGCCATCAATTTCAGGTATAGCCTTTTTTAATTCCTCTTTATGCTTTTGAGGCAAACATCCTGTTACAATAATCTTTTTTCCGGTTTGCGCCATCTCAAGAATGCTGTCAACAGATTCTTTTTCGGCGTCGTGAATGAAAGAGCAGGTATTTATTATAACTACATCTGCTTCATTTTCATCTAGTGTAATTTGATAGCCGTTTTTATCAAGCAGACCCAGCATTAATTCGGAATCTACAAGATTTTTAGCGCAACCATGGTTTATAAGAGCTATTTTCATAAATCTATTTTATCATTAAAACATTTTAAACCTTACAAATATTACGATAAATTTATAATTTTGTAGTAATATATCCCTATGGATAAAGTTGAATTATTAGCTCCGGCAAAAAATTTAGAAACAGCGATTGCTGCAATAAATAGCGGTGCAGATGCTATTTATATCGGAGCGAGTGATTTTGGGGCAAGAGTAAATGCTTCAAATGAGCTTGAAAGTATTGAAAAACTTGTAAATTATGCCCATAAGTTTTATGTGCGAGTCCACGTAACCATTAATACAATTCTTAATAATAATGAGTTAGAAAAAGCTATCGAATTGATTAAAAAGTTATATATAATTGGAGTTGACGCAATTATTGTTCAGGATATGGGAATTATAAAAGCTGCTATAGACGGTAAGATTCCTCCGATACAAATTCATGCAAGTACCCAATGTAACAACAGAACAAAAGATAAAGTAATGTTCTTTGACAAAATGGGTATTCCCAGAGTTATTTTAGCAAGAGAACTAAGTTTGGAGACTATAAAAGAAATATGTCAAAGTGCAAATTGTGAAATAGAAACATTTATACATGGTGCATTATGTGTGTCATATAGCGGACAATGTTATATGTCTTATGCTAACGGAGGACGCAGTGCAAACAGAGGCGAATGCGCGCAGCCCTGCAGAAAAAAATATTCTCTGGTTGACCAAAGCGGGCAAAAATATATTGAAAATAAATATTTACTTTCATTAAAAGATTTCAACGCATCTAATCACTTGGAAAAGTTAATTGAGTCCGGTGTAAAATCATTCAAAATCGAAGGCAGGCTGAAAGATATTGATTATGTAAAAAACGTTACTCTTTATTACAACAACCTTATTGCCAAGTATGCCGATAAAAGTTCTTCAGGTAAAGTGTTTAGCGATTTCATTCCAAATCTAAATAAAACATTCAATCGTTTATATACAGATTATTTTTTGAGAGAACGAAGTGATTGCTACAATTTTCTGACTCCGAAATCAATTGGAGAATATATTGGCAAAGTAACAAAAGTTCATAAAAAATTTATAGAAACTGATTCCAAAGTGAAATTAAACCCGCAAGATGGTATCTGTTATGATGATTTCGGCAGTATTGGCGGTTTTAAAATTAATCGAGCTGAAGGGGGAAAAATTTATCCGAATAAAGTGGTTGATATCCCGATAGGAAGTATACTTTACAGAAATTACGATTTCGAATTCTTCAAAAAATTGTCATCTTCAAAAATAGTGCGAAAAATAGGAGTAAATATTAAAATTTGTGACAAGGTAATATCAGTCAAAGATGAAGATTTTAATATGGTTTACGTCAATATCGAAAATTGTGAAATTGCCCAAAACCAAGATAAGGCAAAGGATAATTTAATAAAACAGTTTCAAAAAACAGGTGATAGCGAATTTTACGTTCAATCTATCGTTGTAAAATCAAATAATGTACCATTTTTGCCTCTATCAAAAATTAATGAACTTCGCAGAAATTTGTTACAAAAGTTAATGAATGAGAGATTAAATAACTATCCCAAAATAGTTCAAAAACCTATTTCTTATGCTAAATACAGCGATAAAAATCTTGATTATCGAACAAACATTTTTAATGACGAAGCTTGCGAATTTTATAAAAATTCCGGCAGCCAAATATTTAATAAAGCCTTAGAATGCAGTAAAAATATTCCTAAAAGTATAGAGCTAATGCGTTGTAAACATTGTCTTAGATATGCTGTCGGGCTTTGCTCAAAGGATAACAAGTTTAATAAGCAATTATACTTACAGGATGAAAACGGTAAACTTTATCCTTTAAAATTTGATTGTAAAAACTGTGAAATGATTGTAATAAATCCATAAAATCTATGAATTAGCGTTCTTTCTAAATTCATTATACAGTTTTTTCAGGTACTTAGACAATAATTTTTCGTTAACTGAATTAAGAGCAATAACTTCTTTCATATTTTCGCAAGTATCCAGTCCGTTATGTTTAATTTCAAAAGTTAATTTAGCAAAACCGTCATATCTGATAATTAATTCACTATGTAGCGATTCACAGCGAATACTAAACACACTTTCAATTTTATTTGTATATTGGCTTACAAAAGAATTAGGAAGTTTTTGAGCTAATTCTTTTTCATATCTGAAGAACAATGGTTCGATGACATTTGACAACTTCTTGTCATATACTTTTTCAAATAGTTTAAAATGTTTATCTTTTCTTTGAATATCATTCCATTCATCATATATGCTGCCTTCTCCAAGAAACGCAAACAACTTATCGTCGGTTATAGCTGAAATCAAACTGTCATTTGCTCTCTTTTCCAATTCATTAAAAATTGTAATTCCAACTTTAGTTAGCCCTGCGTGGATTTTTATATCGTTCCCCATAGAAGCTGAGATTTTTTCAACAACATTTTCAGCTCCTTGGATATTAGTATCCGGCAGCAATAAATAATATTTATCTGTTGAATGGATTAAAATATCAGTCTGACGTAATATCTTTTTCATATTTAGCGCCAAGCGATTCATAGAAACTTTTGTTTTAAATTCAGGATTAATTGTAAGAGCAATATATATGCCGTTTTTAATAGAATCAAACTCAATCAAATTATTAAATGCTTCGACAAAAGCTTTATGTGTAAAAAATCCGGTTTTGAAATTTTGCACATTCGTGATGTTTATAAATGCAGATAATATGTTTAATTTAGTTTCCAATGATATAATTTTAAAGTAATTCATAATACGAATATCAAAAATTTCAGTTTCTATGGCGGGATTTAAAATATCTAACACCCCGCAATAAGCGCATTTCCCAACAACCCCCCTATCATTTTTAGCAGTCATTACAATTATTTTACAGTCAGATACCTTTTTTACATATTCAATTGCTGATAATATCTCATTTGTGGTGTATTCATCGGCATTAAAAAAGATAATCGAAGTATCTGCATCAATAAATGACTTTATATCTTTTAGAGATACCACTACTGTGTTTTCCCTTTTCAGTGTGGTGACCGAAGAAAAGAAAAAATCCGAATTATGTTTATCTTCGCTTATAATTAATACTTTTTTACTCATATTTGCGAATTAGACCTGTAAGTGTTTTTTAATACACCAATAGCTGCCAATAGCCCCGAAAAGAATACTCATAGTAAACATTACAAGAATTACTAAATTTTGCGCGTAAGGGGGAGAGGGAATCATAAAGAATTTATGAACATTATTCAGACCGTTTTGAATATAATTTAGCGGAACAACAGCTAATAACGAACCGGTAAACCCGTAAAATGCCCCCTGCATAATAAACGGAAATCTTATATACCAATTATTCACACCCATTAAACGCATAATTTCGATTTCTTCTTTGCGTGACTGAATTACAAGTTGAACAGTGTTGTTAATAATGGTTACAGTTAATAATGCCATAATTAATATAACTACAAAAGTTATTGTCTTTACCACGTGATTTACAAGCTCAATTTTTGCCGCTAAATCTTTGGCATAGCTCATATCTTCAACAGATTTAATTGTTTTTATATTATCAAAAACTTCTTGCAAATTTTCAGGATTATCAACCTTGACATGCAAAGTATCAGGTAAAGGATTGTCGATATTTGGCAATCTCATTTCGTTTTTTAATTTATCCCAAGAAACAGATTTTGGAATAGTTGTTATTTCTACAACATGCTCAAATCTTGAAATCTCTGACTTTGCTTCTTTAATATCGGAAGAACTTTTTAGATAAACAGATATTTCTAAAGCATTCCCAAGTTCTTTTGAAAAAGAGGAAATTGAAAGGGCAGTTCTGAAGCATGCTCCAAATATCATCAGGATTGCGGCCATAGTTGTAATAATAACCAGATTCACCAATCCGGTTCTTTTAATATCACTAACTGTTTGAATTCCTAATCTGTACAAAATACGTAATTCGCACAGCCAATCTTTTGGTATATGTTTTTTTACATTTGATTTTAAATTATTATTCATAGGTACCTGCTTGCATGTCTTTTACAATTTCACCGTGATCGAGTTTTATTACACGTTTTCTGAAATAATCAACCATATTATTGTCATGAGTTGACACAATAACAGTAATTCCTCTTTGATTAATTTGATTAAGGATTTGCATTATTTCCATAGAATTTTGCGGGTCTAAATTGCCCGTAGGTTCATCAGCTATTAACAATGGCGGTCCGTTTACAATAGCTCTTGCAATTCCGACCCTTTGTTGTTCCCCGCCTGAAAGTTCCGCAGGAGTAGCATACATTTTTTCATATAAACCTACAATTTTCAGAGCTCCCTTAACTCTGTCATTTATTTCTTTGCTGCTGATACCGAGAGTCCGTATAACATAAGCTACATTATCAAATACTGTTTGATTTTGCAATAATTTGTAATCCTGAAATACAATACCCATACAACGGCGTAAATTGGGGATTTTATTACTTTTAATATTGGCAATATTTATTCCGCCGATAGAAACTATGCCGCTTGTTGGTTTTTCTTCACTATATAGTAATTTCATCAAGGTCGACTTTCCTGCCCCCGATGAACCTACAACGAATACAAACTCTCCTGAATTTATTTCCAAATCGATATTCCGCAGAGCATAATGGTCATTTTTATATTTTTTAGTCACATTTTTAAGTCGTATCATGCAATAACTTCCTTTTTGTACATGCTCAATATTCTTTTTACTAATGATTCAGAGTCCAAGCCATAATACCTAATCAATTCATCAGATTTTCCGCTTTGACCGAATTCATCATGGATACCTATCCTATATACTTTTGCAGGATAATTCCCACATACAACTTCACAAACTGCAGATCCCAGCCCGCCGGTTGTTGAGTGATTTTCAACGGTAATAAGGAATTTTGTTTCTTTGGCACAATTAACAATTGTCTTTTTATCTATAGGTTTTACTACCGGCACATGTACTACTCTTACAGAAATCCCATGCTCTTTTAATTTGTGAGATGCCAAAATACATTCGCATAATAGCTCTCCATTTGTAAAAATGGTTATGTCAGAGCCTTCTTCTACTGTCACTGCTTTGTGTATATTAAAATGGTAACTTTCATCAAATATATCAGGAACATTACATCTTGAAAGTCTGATATACATGGGACCTTTGTGTAAGGCGGCATATTTGATAACTTCTTCGCATTCTCTGGCATCTGCAGGAACAATTACTGTCATATGCGGAATTTCACGCATCAGTGCGATATCTTCAAGAGCCTGATGGGTCGCCCCATCTTCTCCTACTGTTATACCGCCGTGGGTTCCGATAATTTTTACATCCAAATCTGAGTAGCATACTCCGTTGCGGATTTGATCATAAGTTCTGCCTGTTGCAAACATAGCAAAGGTAGAGGCAAACGGAATTTTCCCCTGAGTAGCCAGCCCGGCTGCAGTTGCAATCATATTTTGTTCTGCTATACCGCAATTATAAAATCTCTCAGGAAACTTGTCGGCAAATATTTTTGTTTGAGTGGAGCATGACAAATCTGCGTCAAGAACAACCACATTAGGATTTAGCTCCCCAATCTTAGCCAATGTATTTCCAAATACCTTGCGAATTGACCTAGTAACATTCTTATCTATATTCATTGTGCCCTCTAAATATTTCTACTAAAAAAATCCCCTTTACTCAATAGTATCACAAAAATATTTATCAAACCACGTAAATAAAAATATTTTTTACAATATATAATATGTTGAATTTTACAATAATTGTAAAGTTTTATTAAAATCGTATATAAGATTTAGCAATTATTCATGTTTACAAACATTTAATAGGTAGAATGGTAGTAGACTTAATTTTTATGTAGGAAAGGAAGAATTTATGAATCAAATCCCAATGATGCAACCGATATATCCGGTGCAGGGTGCAAATTACGCACTACCCCAACAACCAAGTTATAATGCAGTAAAAATTGATATTCATAATCCGTCCGTAGGGACTCCCGGCATGGCTCCATGCCAACCGCAATATCAACCTCAATATGCTCCGGTAAATGCTCCGATATACAATTATCCGCAGTATCCGGTATATTGTCCGCAACCGCAAATTCCGGCAGAGCCTGTAGCGCAAGCTCCTGTTTATTACCCCGGACAACCTTTGCCGCAACCGGTACAATATCCGACTCAGCCGGCTGTAGTAAATCAACAAAATGTAAATTATCCGCCTGCAGCTCCTCAACCTGTACCTGCTCAGGTACCGGCACAGGTTCCGGCTCCTCAGGTTTCAAATGCTCCGGCAGTAGAGCCACCAAAACCGGCAGAACCGGCTCTTGACCTTAACGGATTTATTTCAAGACTTACTAATCCAAACTTCGAAGGGCAAGCTGCAGCAATGGAAGAAATTGTAGATGTTGTAAACAAACAGCCTGAAAAAGCTCCGGAATTAGTTGATAAACAAGTATTTAAAGCTTTGAATGATATTATATCTTTTGATTCCTCAAAAATTGAAGGACCTTCTCAAAAACAGTTAGAAATCAGACAAAAAATTATTCAAGGCGAACAAGTAAGCCCTGAAGATAGAGCATTGGCTGACAAATATTCGCCAAAAGAAATGGCAGAAACAAACAAAAGCTATGCGCTGTTCTCAATTGCATTATTAGATAAAATTTACGCTCAAGAAATCAAAAAAATATCTAATAACACTGTTCCGTTAACTGATCTGCCAAGCGTAGTTAATGTGGTAAATCAATTAAAAGACAATCCTAATCCTATGGTAAGAGTGTCTGCAATTGAAGCATTAAGCTACATTCAAGATCAAGTTAAAGAACCTGAGTACAAGAAAGATTTAACAACTCTATTCACGGTTGCTAAAAATGATCAGGATGCAAGCGTCGCAAGTGCAGCTCAGGCAGCTTTAGATAAATTAAATAATGCGGCATAAGAAAGAGCTTAAAAAATCATAAATTTCCTTTCTTTAATAAAAGCCCCTGAAATAGGGGCTTTTTATTATGAATTTATATTTTGTTTTTCTGTGCTCGACTCCGGTTTTGGAACACAATTTTCATAGTCTGCCATTTCTGCTATTTGCTGTGCCCACTTATAGATAATTTCTTCATGAGATAACTTGTATGATATAGGTTTCCCTATTTTAATTATTACATGCTGCCGTCTAAAAGGGAATATCGGTAAAACTTTTAAATATCCCGTCCATTCTGATATCGCAACCGGTACGATATCTGCTTTTGCTACTTTTGCGATTTCTGCAAACCCTTTTTTTATTCCTTCAAGTTTGCCATAAGGTTTAACCGTTCCTTGAGGGAAAATTCCCAAAGACCAATTAGTGGTTAATATATCTCTTACTGTTTTAAATGTCGCAATTTCAGGCTTTGTACGGTCTACAGCAAAAGCGCCCAGCCTTTTTACAAGCCAATTTATTTTACAATCAGGTTCAAACAACTCTTTTTTTGCCATAAATGCAATAGGGCATTGAGTTCCCATTACTACCATCGGGGGGTCAAGTTGAGAAACATGGTTTGCAGCATATATGTACTTGCCGCGTTTTGCCATTTCTGACGGAAGATTTTCACGCCCGAGAACTTTGTAATCGTAATATAAATTGTATATAGGATATACGATTAAATACAAAAACGATAAATAAAAAACAGTTCTAAACCAATGATATTCGTTTGCGTATCTTCTGTTAAAATTTCTTGTTTCTTTCGCCATCTATTCTGCACCCCCGTCAGCGGAAGATTCTTCAACATATTTAAACCCCGTAAGTTCTTGGATTTGCTCTATCCATTTATTTTTCACGGATTCCAAATCTTTATCATAAGGAATAATCTTACCTATTTTCACTATAATTTTGCCTGAAAACGGCATCCATTTTGCTTCATTTGTTCCGGTAATTCCAACCGGCAGCACATCACATTTTGTTAATCTTGCCAGTCCGGCAAAGCCTTTTGTAACTCCTTTAATTTCTCCAGGAACACCTCTTGTTCCCTGAGGGAATATACCTAAAACCCATTTGCTGTCATATATGGCTTCAACAGTTTTTACTGTCGATGGACTCAAATTTTCTCTGTCCACTGAAAATGCCCCAAGCCAGTCAAGCCACCAACGTAACAATCTTATATTAAATAATTCTTTTTTTGCCATAAAGGAAACATTCCTCGGCATTATTGCAACTATCATTGGAGGATCAAGTGTTGACAGGTGATTTGGGCAAATAAGGTATCTGTTGTTTTTAGGGATATTTTCATATCCGTGAACTTCAATTCTGTAAATAAGTTTTAACCTTGCCATATAAATACATTTGCAGACTATAAACTGCCACATAGCTCTAAACCAATTAAATTGAGAGGATTTTCTCTTTGAATATTCTTTTTTAGCCATACATCCCTCCTAATCAATAAAAGTATTATACACAAAAATAACTTTACATTCCACACTCAAAAACTTTTTTAGTGTATTATCAAAATATGAATTAATAAACAGGAGGCTTATATGTTAATAAAATCAGAAAATCCGTTAGAAAATGAGTTATTCAAAAGTGTATATGAAAAGACACCGGATTATATTAAGAATTTGAAATTGATGGATTTTTCAAATAATAATGATTTTACTTTTACATTAAAAAAAGAGCATCTTAAGCCTTATGATGAAAAAACAAATCCTCAAGGGTTAAATTTAGAAGAATGGTTTGCCGGATATGCTAAAGAAGCTAAAGTTTCAACTGCAGGAATAAGAGGCCCGCAAAATATTCTCAATCCTCAGGACACCAGATTCCCGATAAATTTAGTTGGTATTGTTCTTGCGACACTGGCAAAGGCTCTTGTTGCAAAAGAAAAGTATCCGAATAAAAGAATAGTAAAAGTTGCAGGATGTGAAGTGAGATATAATTCTCAATTGTTTCTTGATGCGATTGCAAGAATTCAGGCTGCACAGGGTATAGAAACACTTGTTCCTCAAAACAGAAAAACAATTCCTATATGGCTTGCTTCGTTTTTGGCTTTTAAATTAGATTTATTGGGCGGAGAATACATTACATCAAGTCATGGGATTTCTGTTAAAAATGCAACAAAAGATTTAAATTCTCAAGGTAGCCAGTATTTGCCCGAGGAATCGATGGAATTTGTAAATAAGATACAGGAAATTTTTGACAAAACGAATAAAAATGGGGTTTACGAAATAAAAATTTCTGCAAAAGATAATCCGCTGATTAATGAAAAAGCAATGGCAAATATTGAGGATGGGGTAAATCTTTATGTCGACTACTTGAAATCAGGGGTTGCGCAAGATGTCAACCTTGATTTAATTAAAAACTATAATTCAAAAATTATTGTCGAATGTGTTGGAGGAAGCGCATATAGAACACTATCGAGAGTTTTGGATAAATTGGGTATATTGAATAAATTTGATTGGTCAAATACTGCTGAAACACCATTTTTTCATGGTATCGGGAAATATGACCATACTCCAAAAGGCGAAAAAGCCTTTTACGATTATTCGGTTGATGCAACTGTCGTTGCTCAAAAACATGATGGCACAAAATATTTTCCTGTAATAGAAACAATGCATTATGACAAAAAATTATGCAATTATCCTGTCGGAACGTCTGTTTTAATTACTGACCCTGACCATGACAGACTTACAGTTACTCAAATAGAATACGCAGAAAGAATGGAGGAACTAAACAGTCTGGGGTTAGATTATGTGAAATTGGATAATGACAGGATTCTGACTGTATTCACGGCAAATCAGGCATTTTTGATGATTATGGATTTCTGGGCTAAGCAATTAAAAGCAAAAGGAGCATGGAACAATCATCCGCGTTTTATGATAAAAACAACTGCATCTGCTCTAAGTTGGGATGAATGGGGTAAAAATAACGGAGTTAAAGTTATTAATGTTCCAGTTGGATTTAAAGAAATTGCGAATATAATGAAAAAAGTTGAATTAAAGTTAAAAAACCAACCTGATAAGGATATAATCATTGATGATGTATTAGGTAATCTGATAAATCTCGGTGTTAATCCAAGATTAGTCTTTGGCGGCGAAGAATCAGGCGGTATGATTATGGGTACTGAAGAACTCATCAAATCCGAGCATGGACGTCTTGCGGTCGCAATGAGAGAAAAAAGCGCAACGGAAGCCATAATTGTTACTTCAGCACTAATTGCAAAACTTAAAGACAAACCGTTATCTCAGTACCTAAAAGACGTTTTTGAAGAAAATAATATTATCGGCAGATACGATACCAGGGTCGATATTGCATATTACAATGAATCAGAACCCGATATAAATAAATTAAAAGCCGAAAAAATCGCAGGAGAAGAAAAACGCACGCTTAACGATAAATTTTATCTTTCAATGGCAATTGCATTAAAAAAAGATGATATTAAACTAGAAGATATAAAAAATATACTCAATGACAAATTCAATTCAACAGGGCTAAATTTTGATAATCTAAAATCGGTAAAATTTGTTGGAGACGGTACATATTTTGAATTTGAAGATAAATATATAGAAATTCGCCCCTCAGGAACCGATGCAAAAACCAAAGCCTATGGCGGGGGATTGAATAAAGACGATATTCAAAAATATGCAACGGTATTAGGCAATTATTCCGGCGAAAGAACAGAATTGCACAAAAAATACATCAGCCAAAATATTTATGACAACTGTAAAGATTTAGCAATGGAGTATTATCTTGCTTTTGTTGATAAAGATGCTAATAATGAGCCGTTCGAGATCCCGCAGTATAATTTTTAGAAAATTATTACTGTTGTGAGAATGGCATAACTTGTCTTTGTTTATTGTATAATATGTATACGGGTCGGCATTACTATGTCGATAAACAGTTCAGTATTGTATTGCCGACAAAATTATATAAATGAGGAAAGATATGTTAAGAGATTATTTTTTAAATAAAGTTGAAGATGCTTTAATTAATGCAATTGCAGCCGGTAAAGTCGGGCAAATGAGTGAATATACAAAAGGTTCTTTAATAGTTGAAAAACCTAAAAATCCTGATTTTGGTGATTTCGCAATAAATATATCTTCCCTTGCTCGCAGTGCAAAAATTGCCCCTCCAATGATAGCGAATGCGATTGTAGAATTTATTGACAAAGAAGATAATGAATACACGGTTGTTGCAGGATTTATAAATTTTAAGGCAGGCGAAACACTTTTAATAAATCTTGTAAAAGAAATAATTGATAAAAAAGAAAATTTCGGGCGCCCTGAAAATGTTGAAGTTGAAAAAATAATATTGGAATATATATCCGCAAATCCGACCGGTCCGTTTCATATAGGTCATGGAAGATGGGCGGCAATGGGCAGTGCCTTGGCAAATTTATTGAAATTTTACGGGCATGAAGTTTATCAGGAATTTTATATAAATGATGCAGGTTCACAAATTCAAAAGCTTGGCAATTCTCTAAAAATTCGTGTGCGTCAGGAGCTTGGTGAAAATGTTGATTTCCCGACCAATGAAGAAGAAAGAAAAAATTATTATCCCGGGGACTATTTAATTCCTGTTGCGAAGGCTTTTATTGCTAAACATGAGGATATTCTGCGTTCTGTTAATAATGACGTTGATAAAATAGACTTATCAATATATTGTGATTTTGCAAAAGAGTACGAAGAAAAGGTTCAGCGTGATTTATTGGATAAATTACATGTAGAATTTGATAATTTTTATTCGGAATTAACTTTGCATAATTCCGGAAAAGTTGCCCGCTACGTTGAAAAGTTAAAAGACTCAGGAAAAATTTATGAAAAAGATGGCGCAACGTGGTTCAAATCTTCTGATTATGGAGATGATCAAGATAGGGTTATTAAAAAAGTTGACGGCTCAAACACTTATTTGACTGCTGATATTGCCTATCATGCCGACAAACTAGAACGCGGTTTTGACAGAATGATAGATATTTGGGGTGCCGATCATCACGGATATATCCCGAGAGTCAAGGCATCTCTGGAAGCATTGGGATATGACCCGAATAAACTTGAAGTTCTTTTAGGTCAGCTTGTTAATTTGGTTATTGACGGAAATGAAGTACGTATGGGTAAGCGTAAAAATATGGTAACTTTAGAGGATTTGGTTGACGAAGTCGGGGTTGATGCCACAAGATTTTGGATGACAATGCGAAATATTGACACCACTCTTGATTTTGATATTGAACTTGCCAAAAAATCAACGGATGAAAACCCTGTATTTTATGTCCAATATGCACATGCAAGAGCTTGTTCAATCATAAGAAATGCAACATTGCCAAAAACTGACACAGAAAGCGGAAAGGTAATTGCACCGATTATAACGGAAAATGATTTCACGAACCTGCTTGCGAATTTTGATAAAAATATCATTAAATTGACGCTTAATGAAGCAAGAAAGCTTATTTTAAAACTTGAAGAATTTAAACACTTGATTATAACATCAGCTCGTGACAGGCAAGTTTATACTATTTGCCGTTATGTTCAGGATTTGGCTGCGGAATTCCATTCATTCTATAATTCAACAAGGGTAATTACAGATGATAATGAAATGACTAAAGCAAGATTATCGCTTGTATATGCATTCAAAACGGTACTGTATAATGCTCTCAAAATTATTGCAGTATCTGCTCCTGAAAGAATGTAGATATAAAAGTTGAAATAATGTAAAGATGCTGTTAAGGCGTTTATTACGCAAGTTTGTCGAAAGTTTATTTGAAAAGTGCTTCAAAGATTCCTTCCGAATATGTCGGATGTGGAAAGCATGTTTCTTTTAATTTATCCGTGCTTATATCGTTTTGTATGGCAATTGTCAGCTGTTGAATCAGTGAGGATGCTTCAGTACAAACAATATGGGCTCCGATTATTTTGTTATTTTGAGAAAGTATTTTTATAAAGCCGTCAGTATTCCCGTCGCAATGAGCCTTTCCAAGAGAAGAAATGAGTACTGTAGACTTTTTATAGCTCCCTTCTTCTAAATCCTGTTCTCGTTTGCCTACCCATGCAATCTCAGGTGAACCGTACACAACCGACGGGGTTAAATCCTTTCTGAATTCTGTTCCGTCAATAAATTCTATTGCTTGCTTTATACCATAGTGCGCAAGTTGAATTTCACCTGATACATCCCCAATATATGAGATTCCGTCAATTTGTTCTTTTATATTTGGGGTTCTGCCAACGGCAACCAATACAATTTCCGGTTCTGTTTCGATTGAATTTGACAGTGAAATTTTTTTGTTTTGAATATTTGTTATATATGTTCCTGTATAAAAATTTATTTTTTCGGATTTAAAAATTCGCTCAAGTCTTTTTGATACTTCCGTATCTGCAATTGGCAGCAGGTGTGGTGCCAGTTCAACAACGGTTGTTTTAACTCCGAAATTATTAAATATCCTCCCCCATTCGGTTCCGATTGCTCCCGAACCGACAATTAAAATGCTTTTTGGTAATTTTTCAAGATTTAATATGTCATCGGATGATAATATAAATTTGTGATCAAACTCAAGCCCTTTTATAATTTTGGGGCTTGAACCTGTTGCACAGATGATTTTTGTGCAGTTAAAAGAAACATTATCACAAAATATCGTATTTTTATCTTGTATTTTCGCCTCTCCATGTATAATTGTAACTTTTGCATTCTTTAGTGCAAGTTCGATTCCTTTGTGTAATGTTTCAACTGTTTTATTTTTTCTTTCAATAACTTTTGAATAATCAAGAGTAACATTGTTCGCAGTAATACCAAACTTGTCCCCGTTCAAAGTCTGCTTATAGATTTCAGATGAATGGAGGATGGATTTTGTCGGAATACAACCTTTATTTAAACAAACTCCGCCAATTTTGTCTTTTTCAAAAAGGACTACGGACTTCCCTTGAACGCTTGCATGCAGTGCAGCCGTATAACCTGCAGGACCTGCGCCTATTATTCCTATATCAAATTTGTTATCCATAAAATCTTACCTCTTATCTTAACCTCTCCCAACAAGGGCAAGGAATAATTAGCGTGTATAAACCCTTGGCAATCTTACTTTTAAACGGCAAGTCAATTCATAATTGATTGTCTTGAGTATTTTTGCCCATTCATCAATTGATTTGCTTTCGTCAAGCAAAGTTATTACATCTCCGCATTTGCAATCAACCCCTGTCACGTCAAACATTATCTGATCCATAGTGATATTCCCAACCTGTGGAACTTCAACTCCGTTTAGCGTGCCTGTTATCTTATTTGAAAGTTTTCTTGGCAAACCGTCGGCATACCCTATTGGAACCGTTGCGATTGTTCTCTCCCCTTTTGCGGTATATGTATGGCAATAGCTTATTCCTTCGCCGTCTTTTGCTTTGTGAATATTTACAATGCGCCCTTTTAATGAAATCAACTGCTTTAATTTTGGCATTCTAAACTCAATCCCTTGCGGGAAATCAGGATATAACCCGTAGAGAGAAATCCCGATTCTGCACATATTTGAATTAGGCTTTTTATAGCAAATTGTACCTGCGGTATTGAGAATATGTAATAACAGACCGTCTGTATTGATATTGTCAATTACGCTATCCCATTTTGCGAACTGTTCTTTAGTTTTATCAAGTTCTTCCGCTGCCGCAAGATGCGTGAATATTCCTCTAAAATTGAGGTAATCAGCTTTTTGAACTTCCTTTATAAAATTGATTGCTTCATCGGCACGTACTCCGATTCTGTTCATTCCGGTGTCAATTTTTACATGAACTTTTGGTTTTACCCCTGTTCTTTCATAAATTTCTTTACAGGCTTTTAAGTGTTCTTCTGTAAAAATTGAAATACTGATATCATTTTGTATAGCGGTTTCTAATGCCCAAACAGGGACCGCCCCAAGTACTAAGATATCACATTTAATTTTTGCCTGCCTTAAATCCACCCCTTCATCAATAGATGCAACACCAAGAATATCAACTCCGCTTGCAAGTATTGTCGGTGCAAGCATAATTGAACCATGACCGTATGCATCAGCTTTCACAACACCTAATAACTTCATATCGGGTGCAATATTTTTTCTGATTTCTTTAATATTATGTTCAAGATTACCTATGTTTATTTCAACCCAAGCATCTCTGTGAATATTTATGTTTGTTTGTCTTGTATTACTCATAAATCAATTATAAGACAAAATAGCAAAATTTATAATAATTCTCTCAGTTCTTTTTCTACTTCTTCAAACACGCTGTTCCAATCGCCGTTTTGTGGTTGTCTAAATAGTTTTATGCTGTCATACCAATCTGATTTAGAAAGATCATTGTGCCAGCGCCAATTATATACATGTGGCAGTAAAACCCAGCAGGGTTTGCACATTGCACCCGCAAGATGGGCAAGCGATGTATCGTTACAAATTATCAAATCCAAATTTTCAACAGCTCCTGCCGTCCACGAAAAATCCTTAAATGTATGCGCTAAATCAATTACATTATATTTATCTTTAATTTTCCCAAACTTTTCCGCCCCCTCAAATGTCTGGCAAGAATAAAATTGAGTATTTGGCAGTTCAAACAGTCTGAAAAAATCTTCAACATGTAAAATTCTGTCCTTATCATAATATGAATTTCCCTGCCATTTTATCCCGATTTTTAATTTATCGTTATTGAAATAATTGTCTTTATAAAATTTCACTTTTCCTTCATCAGGTTTTAAATAGCCGTCATCATGGTGAATAAACATAGCATCTCCTGATTTCCCCAAAACATAAGGCAGGCTCAAAAACGGCAGGTGGTAATCAAAATCCATATCCGCTTCATTTTTAAACATTCCCATAATCTCTGCACCATAAGAATTTTGTTCAAACAACGGTTTTAATTCCTCTTGGGGTTTAAAAATAACTTTTTTACATCTTGAAACAAGTTCGCTCATAAAGCGGTAAAGCATAATAACATCCCCAAAGCCGGCTTCATAGTATGTATAAAGAGTTTTACCGGATAAATCTTCCTCCCCTGTCCAAATCGGTTTTTGTTTCATTAAATTGGGGTAAGTTTTTTCTTGAGATACAATTGCACTTTGTTTGCAAAGCCTTTGTTCAAAACATTTTAATCCGTCTTTATAATTTTTATCCTGCATATAAGCAAGCGACAAAAAATATGTCGTTTCCCAATCGTCAGGATGGATTTCCAAAACTTTTTTATAACATTCAATTGCTCCTTTTGTGTCGTTTTCGTTAAAACATAAATATGCAAGATTAAAATAAGAGTCAGAGCTGTCAGGCTTTAATTTTATCGCCTTATAATATGCTTCTTTTGCCTTGTCATATTGTGAGTTGTTTTTATATGCCATAGCAAGATTGAATGTATTTTCATAGTTATCAGGATTGTTTTTTATAAGTATTTCATACAATTCAACTGCATTTTGGTAGTCTTCTTTTTGAAAATACATTTTTGCCAGATTTTCAACATAAAAAGGCAATGGTTTTAAATCAATTGCTTTTTGTAAACATTCCAGCGCCTTATCAAACTGTCTTGCTTGAGTATATAATATTCCCAATAAATCCCAAACTTCGTGATTCTCTGGTTCCTCCGAAACGATTTGCTCATACAAATCTCTGGCTTGAGTTAACTGCCCTTTTTGGTGATATTCAAATGCCTGATTAAATTTGTTTTGCATGTAAAGCCCCTCACCTGCCCTCTCCCCGAAGGGGCGAGGAAATTTAATATGCTTATATTTTTATTCCGATGGAGGAGAATAATCCGTTTATATTAAATACATTATACTGAAAGATTAAACCTAAAATTGTGCCGACCAGTACAAGTATTCCTAAAATTATTAATGTATCTTTTTTGTCCCCGTTTTTGCGAAGCAAGACTAAAATTCCGAGTCCACCTGAGGTACACAAGCCCGCAATCAATGAGCCGAAACTGATTGTATTTTTAACAAACAACATTGTCAGCATAACAGATATTGCACAATTCGGGATTAACCCTACAAGCGAAACCAAAAACGGCTGCAGCGGTGAATTCATCAGACAATATTTTGCCATAACTTCTTCTGAGCCTGCTCTTGAAAGTATAAAAGCCAAAACAACAGAAATCAAAAATATAAATACAAAAATATTTAGTGTATGTTTCAGCGGATGAATCCAAAAATCTCTTTTCCTTGTTGCATGTATCAGATGGTGATGGCAGCAACCCTCAATATCCTCCTGATGCGCATGCTCCAATACCGGCTCTTTTGCATTATATGTAATCAGCCAATCGACTATATATCCGATAAGTATGGCTACAATAATTTTTATTCCGATAATAGGCAAAATCAAAGGTGCTTTTTGCGGATATGTTAATAATACCGGAATTGCCTCATCGGAAGTAGCCAAATACACCGCTACTAACGTCCCGCGACTCAATAATCTGCGTGTGTAAACCGTACTTGCAATAACAGAAAAGCCGCACTGAGGAATTGACGCAAATAATGAACCAAACAACGGTCCGACCTTCTTTATCCAAAATACAAACAGGTGACGTTTTTTTGCGTAATATCTTTCAATGACTTCTATAAGAACAAATATCAGGAATAAAAACGGAATCAAACCAACGCTGTCAATCAGAGCATCTTTTAAAAAATCAGGAATAAATTCAATCGGTTCTATAAGTTCTTCCGGCATATTCCATATAAATTTTAAAACTTCAACAATAGAGTTCATTTACATTTTCCTATAATTTAATATTGTTTTGAGAACAAAAATCATTTAATTTTTCTTTTTCAAAATTTAACAAATCTTTAATACACTGATTTTGAGTTTCTTTTACAATTAGTTCCATAGATTTTTCAAACATTACGGCTGCACCTCGTAAATACTCAATTTGATTTTGCGTTGCGACTTTACCTATATCCATATAGTATTTACCGTACAATAGATATAATCTTGAAAGAACATCATACATTTTACATTTTTTTGCAAGTTTCAAGCTTTCTTCAATATTTATTTTTGCGCTTGTATAATCAGCAATATTCATATAAGCTTTTGCAAGCACCAACCTTAAATTAACCGCAAAGAAATAATTTTCAATATTGGGGTTTAGCGAAATTTCAAGAGCCTGTGAGGCTATATCAATTGCACTTTTAGAGTTTTCGGTAATAATTGTTGCATCCGCAATCAAATACCATGCAAGTAATGCCCCTAAAGCCATTTTTTCTTTAGCAAAATATGTTACCTGCTCATTGTATATCTCCAATGCATGCTGAGCTTTATTTTCATCTCTAAATACTTTCCCAAGAAGGGTCTTTAATATATTTTTGGTGAAATTATCGCCTGCGTTATTCGCAAAAGTGACAGCTTCAAACAAGTCGTTTTTTAAATCGGTTTTATCATTTGTCAAAAATTTGTTTATTATATAAACCAAATTTAAGCGAGAAACAGAAATCTCATCCATAAAATTATCACGATAATGTGAATCAATATCTTGTAACTGTTTCATTGATGCAGGTATATTCCCTCGCATAGTGTAAGCATAAGCCTGTACGATTTTTGCTTTTGCAATCAGTTGTTTATCATTAATTTTATGTTTATCTATAATTGCAAATAAATTTTTTAATACCTCAAATGCTCTTTCATTCCCTTGCAAAGCCAATGCCGTTGCAAGTACAAGATAAACTTTTAGCCACGTATCAAATAACAACCCGAGCGGAAATAATTTATTCAATCTTGGCTTTGAAAGGTATTGATTTAAAACGGGTAATACATCATTATCAGCAAGTGATATTACTTCTCCGCAATTCCCTATATCAAGGAGTGCTTGAAGTTTTGCGCTTATAATCATCGCTTTTTCAAGTTCTTGACCTTCTTTTAATTTCTTCAATACATTATCTGCGCACTCAACATTGCCAAAGTAATTTCCTATTTTCGAACAGCATAATGCAAGGTACCCCAAAAGTTCTATTTCCTTGACTTCATCATTGTTTGCTCTTGCGTTGGAAATTGCATCCGGCAAAAATTCCAAAGCTTCATCAGGATCATATTCAGATAAAAGCTTACCTAATTTTTCGCTTATATTATATCTTATTTTTATTGTTTCAGCTTCATTAAACTCATTAAGCAAAGCTAAACACTGTTTTTGAGCAATTACATATAAATTTATATCTCCAATATATGCTGCAAGTCGTGTTGTTTTTGTCCAAATATCAAATGACATCCTTGTTTGGTGTAAATTATGGGCAATCATCGCCATTGTTGCATTTGTGTTTAAATTGAAAACGCTGATTGCTTTGCCGATTTTTATGTTTATATCGTCAAATTCAGAATCTCTTGTAATATTTTTAAGCACTGTTTCCCACAACAGCAGATTATTAAACTCATAATAAATATCATCAAATTTTCGAATAAATTTCGATATTTCCAAATAGTTTATAACGTCATAAAATTCGGATTCATTAAATGCAAGAATTTCCCTGATAAGATTTATATTAATTTTATCTCCTAAAATCGCAGATGTACATAAAACTTTATATGCTGTTTTATTGGATTTTTTTAGAATTCCCAACCGCTCTTTAACTAATTGCGAAAAGTCTTCGGACAATATAAAAGCCTTATCCGTAATTTTACAATCAAAGGCATAACTGATTGCTTGCTGTATGTATGCGAGGTTCCCTTTGGATTTTTCCAAAATCAGTTCCCGTTCTCTTTCGGAAATTTCAATATCTTGGTTTATGTTAAACTTAACATCTTTTTCGAATTCGGATTCCGTAACTGATTTTAAATTTATATCAACAAATGAACCTAAATTTTTATTATCCAGACCAAATAATCCGCATACAGGTTTTGGCTTGTTGTATAGAATTACAAATTTAAGATTGCTCCAGTTCTTCTCTTTTCTAATTACATTAGTGATAAATTCGGCACTGAAGCCGTCAATAAAATCAAAATTATCTATGACAAATATAAATCTTCCGCTTGAGATAAATGCGTCAAATATTTTACCTAAAATGGAGTATGTACGCTTTTTATTAATTATGATATCTTCGTAATTGCCGTCACTAAAAGAATACATGAAATTTATTAAATCTGATATTTCAGGCGGTTGCAGGAATTTAAATTCTTTTGAGAAAAACTCATTTGCCTGTTTTTTTAATTCGGGGGTATCAATCCCGAAATTAGGTAAACTGAAAAGATTTAAAAGCATATCCTGAATAACTCCGCCCGGAGTTAGCTGGGTTAACGGAGTGCATTTACCAAAGCATATATTTTTATCTTCAATTTTTTTTATCCCAGAATATAAAACGGAAGTTTTACCACAACCCTTTTCTCCTGCAATTGAAATTATTTTAACATTTTTGTTTGAAAGAGCGCTTGTCAAAGTTTCTAACCCGTTTTTAAATGAGCAGAATGTTGGGGTGAAAATTAGTGAGTTACTTTTGTTTTTTGGTTTATCTTTTTTATTTTCGGCAATTCCAAAATCGGCTCCGCATTTTCTGCATTTTAGAGCTGTCGGGAAATTTACTCCATTGCATTTTTTACAAATTTTCAGTAATTCTTGACCGCATTGAGAGCATTTTAACTGCCCGACAGGATTTACATGTTTGCAATTTGTACATAAAACCCCTGTTCTTGTTTTGCAATACGGACATTTTAACGCATCATGAGCTATATTATTTTTACATACGGGACATTTCATAATAACACTTATTGTTCATTGAGAACATTTTTTACTTTTTCAATCAAACTATATATTCTTTTTGAAACTTCGGATTGTGAAATTCCCAATTCATGAGCAATTTCTTTCTGGGTTAATCCTTTATCATAACGAAGAATGAATATATCCATATAGCGTTCATTTGGTGCTTCCTGATTAACGCGTTCGATTGTGTCTGCTACAAAATCTATTATTTCATTGTGAATAGCGTTTTCTTCAGGATCTATAGATATATCTAAATCTTCATATCCGATTTTTACGATACTTAAATCAATTAGCGACGAAGGTGCAGGTGTCGGTGCAACTGTCAATTCCGCAACAGGAGCGACTGTTTCAAGCGGGACTTCGGTTGTAGTCATGTAGCCTGTTTTTGTTCTTCTTAACCTGCCGGAATCTTTCAAAACACTGAGAATAGACGTTGTTACAACTTTTCTCAAATATGCTTCCAGTGTTGCATCATTTTCTATCACCCCAATTATAGAAGTGGAGCGACGGCATGTTTCATTCAAAAAATCATCGAACAAATCTTCATTATTTGCAAATTTGCGATCACTTTTTATTATTTTAGCTATTAAATCTATCTTCTCTTGTGTAATTTCCACAAACATATCCCTTTGTCATGGAAATTATATCATATTTACAGATAAATTTTAAGTATCACCGTTGTACTTTCGTCATTTCCCAGACTACTAGGGGCTTTCAACACTTTCAATGTTTGGTTAACAGATTGTAACACTATGTTGTCTACTTGCGATGAGCCGCTTGATAAAAGGATTTTTGTATTTTTTAGTCCGCCGCTTTGGTCAAAAGTAATACTTAACCGAATTTGGTCGGAATACGCATAGTCTGTTGCAAGTAGTAAATCACTGGATAGACCTGCTTTCAGGCTTTTACCTGCAGATTGGAAGTATTGTTTGAAGTTGTTGTCAAGAGAAATATAATCAGGAACTTCCCAACTTAATTTTCTTACTGACATGAATGCAGTGTCAGGTATTTGCTTTAAATTATCCTTATTTGGTTGAACTGCCGGTTCTTGTTGCAGTTTATTTCTTCTCATTTCAAAATCTTGATTGGAATTGTTCATTGCTATATTGCTGTTATTATTTATATTCATCTCAGGAACATTCCCGCCCATGTTATTTTGAATATCCATATTCCCTGCAATATCATTATTTGTATTTTGTTGCGGGCTCATAAATTTGGCAATTGAAAAAATTATCAGTCCTGCTAATATTATGAATACCGTCAACCCTCCTGCCAGTGCGACAACAGGAACGGATTTCCCCTTCTCATTTATGATTCGAACATCATTATTAAGAGCCGAATTTTCGTTTAACACGTTTTCGTTGTTATATAGTTCTTCAAGATGCTGATTTTCGACCGAAAAATCAAGTTCGGAATCGTTTTTGTTTATATCAATTATAATTTCTCCGGGAGTTTGATTTTTGTCGCTTATGATTGTTGAGTTTTCTTTTACCGTATTGACAGGAGTAATTTCCGGAGAATTCAAATCGAAATCATCAATAGATGTATAATCTGCGTCGTTGTTTGTAAAATTAACTTCAACATTTGAAATGTTTTCATCCTGACTTTCGGTCAATTCTGAAAGATCAATTAATTCATAATCATTATTATCCTCTGCAGGAATTTCAGCTGCTTCGGTAGGAATTTGGTCAAAATCCAACGTATTTTCAAATGGTTTTGCTTCTGTCTGATAGTCAGGTAATACAAATGTCGAATCCTCCATATCAATATTTATCGGATCAAGAGTTTTCAAATCTCCATTTTCAAATATTTGATTTTTATTGGATTCTTCTGATTCTTCGGGTTCTTCTGATTTTTCTATTTCATTCAATGAAATAAAATTATCATTCTGTTCCGTTTCTGTCAGGTTGTTTATATTGTTAATATTGTCATTGTTTTCAAGTTCATCAAAATTAATTAATAGATTATCCTCTTGGTCAAGATTGATAGTAAAATCTTCTTGAGTTTCATCATCTTCTTTTTTTGTTTCTTCATCTGAGATGAATTTTTCTTGTGTTGAATCGTCCGGCAATAAATCTTCACTATCACTTTTGCTTACTTTTTCATCCGTAACGTTATCATCCTCTCGCTTAGACTCCTGTTCGGTAACTAAGGTTTCAGTAGTATTATTATTTTCTTCTTCAAATTTATCAGAAATTGATTCGTCAAATATATCGTCAAAATCGCTATCAAAGTCTATTTGTATATCATCGTCAGTTTCGGTATCTGCCTTGTCAATTATTTGATTACTTTCGTTAATGGAATCTTCTTCTATTTCTTCATTGGCATTTGTTTCTATCAATTCAGAATCTTGTAAGGTATCGTTTTGTTCTTCTTCGTTGAAATCTATAAAATCTTCTGAAGCTTGCAATTCCATGTCTTCTTCAAAATCTTTAAATGTTGTATCTTTATCTTCATTTATGTCCGTTTCGAATTCCAAATTATCATCAAATTCATCATTATCTTTTTCGGGTTCAGGTTCTGCTGAAATTTGGGTTTCTTCGTTTATATCGATATCGTACAGGTCAGATTCTAAATCTTGATTTTCGGTTTGTTCAATTTCTGACCGGTTATCTTCAAAATTTATGTCTATATCTTCATTGATATCTTCATTTAAATTCGGAAAATCTTGTTCTTCCAAGTTATCTGTTATGTTTAGATTAATATCGTCTTTGATTAAATTGTCATGGTTGATGTTATTGTCTGAAATATCGTTATTTATGTCTGTATTATTATCATCGTTATTTAAATCTTTGTTCGCAATTGCTTCCCCCGCAAGAGCCGCAAGTTCTATTGCTTCACCCGTTGCAGCGCTTTGAACAATATTTTGTGCGCCTGCTGCCACCTCAAGACCTGCGGCAGCTGTTGCGCCTGCAATTTTAACAGCATCTGCGATATTATCAACCTCTTTATTATTTTCTGTATCTTTGAGGTTGTAGGTTTGTTCGTTGGTGACATTGTCTTCAAGCATATCATCGCCGTTATAATCTTCAAGTTTTTCATTATCATCATCATTCTTATCTGTATTATTATCTTCTTCTGATGATTCATCCATATCTATGAAATCATCAAAATCTACGACTGTATTTTGCACGGTATTTTGTTCTTTTTTATTTATACGCAGTGCAATTGCTACATTTGATGCTAATGTTTCAAAATTATCATATTCTAAAACCGAAGCTCTCAGTATTTTACTCTTTACAAGTAATTGCATAAAATCTTTAAATTCGGCATCGCTGATATCATGATCTGCAACTTTTATTGATAATTCTCTCCCTTTGAGTATTTCTTCCTGTGAAATACTTTTTTCGGTAGCACCGTTATAGTTATTTATATAGTCCAACATATCAAATGGGGATTTAAACATCTCTGCATCAACAAAGTAATATTCATCATTTGCATTGTGCAATTGTACTTTTGAAGGCTCAAAAAATCCGATTAGATTAATCTTTTCAAAATTATTATCATATTTTAAAACTGCATAGATGTCAGGAACAATAGATAGTTCAAAGTGAGATTTTGGGATGAATACCCCTGATTTATCGAATGCAACTCGTACATCTATGTGTATGTTGTCCAGTATAATATCAGATATATCAATTTTTTCAACAATACGTTTTATGGAATGGATATTTGCTAAATTTGAAATATCTCTGCCTAAATTTCCTAAATAGTTTATTACGCTTTCAGCCGCAATCGCATCAAAGAATATGCGATTTTGCAATTTTTTATTAATAAAATTTGCGGCCATAAATTGTGCCTCAGCAATGTTATCTTTAGTTATTTCCAATAATTCTACATCAAAACTCATGATTATAATCTCCCCTCTATTTATTAAGAGAACGCCTTTTATAAAAATATTCCAAAATTTATGTAAATTTTTGTAACAATAATAGTAAAACTTGATTTTTTTTGTCAAAATTAGTCTGGTGGTTGTTTTTACTATTATGTGAAGTAAATGTGTTTAAGGAGGTTTTCCTATGTCATTAATGGTTAATCCTGTTTCAAATGTAAGTTTTAGTGCTCAAGACGCGGTAGCAGAGCATAAATTAACTCCGGAAGAAATTTTGAGCAGACCGGGTGCTTTTGCTAAACCAGAACCGCAGGTTGCAAATAAACCGCCTAAAAAACATAAAGCTCTAAAAACTTTCCTGGGGATACTTGTTGGGGCTGCTGTTGTGGCCGGAACTTTGGTTGCTTTAAAACATTCTTTCAAAGATACGTTTAAAATTGTAGAAAATATTAAAGATCTTAATTTACAAGGTCCTAAAAAATATAAAACTTATTTGACATCAGGGATTGCTAAAGGCGCTGAGTATGTGGAGGCTGGTGCAGGTTGGCTGACAAAACAATGCACTGATATGTATGATAAACTTCTGAAATCTTTAAAAATCAGAAAGGCATAAATAAATGAAAGAAACTCTTTATGAGTTTCTTTTTTTTACTGTTGGTAAATTCCATTATCCGATGATATAATATAATTAGTACTTTATTTCATTTAATTGAACTTGTGAAGTCTGAAAGAAAGGACTTTATGAGTTATACGATACCCTATACATTTGTCCCCGGGACAAAGGCACGAGCCCAGGAGGTTAATGCCAATTTTTCATCAATAATTGATTCTTTTGATGATTTAGACAGTAAAAAAGTTAATTTAGATTTGTCAAATATTTCTGAACAAGGTATTGATGTCATTAAAAATAGTGCTATCGCAAGGAATATAGGCGAAATTGTCTATAGCCCGTTGCCGCTTACTGATTCCGGCATCCATTTGTTGGATGGAGCACTTATTAATAACGATGGTATATATGTAGAATTTATAAAATACATTCGAAATTTGTATACACAAAATTCGAGTGCAGATTATTTTTGTACCGAAGCGCAATGGCAAAGTTCTGTTACTCAATACGGAGTATGCGGTAAGTTTGTATATAACAGTACAAATAATACAGTAAGATTACCCAAAATAGGGAATCAATTATATAGTACCAAAACAAGTTTTACTACGGCACCTGTTTCTGTACGTGGTAATGGTATGACATTAGGTGTCCAAGGCTCTTGGGGGTATGGCGGACTTGCTCAACTTGGTAACGACAGCGCATTAACTCCATACCAAGGTAATTATGGAAATCCTTTGGGGCAAAATCGCTCAGGTACTCATTATGCTTCTACAAATTCCGTCGGTTTAACTACTGATGCATCTAAATCCGGTATCGTAGGTACCGCAGATTTATCAGGTGTTAAGATTGTTTCTACGGACGTATTTTACTACATCGTCGTAGCAACATCTGCAAAAACTGATATTCAAGTCGATATTGATAACATTGCAGCTGATTTGAATGGGAAAGCAGATACAGACTTAACCAACGTAACTAATAGCGCAAAAGTTATGATGTCAGGAATGGGAATGCCGTCAAGTAAATACATCAACTTGACTCTTGGTTCAAGTGGTTCAACTTATACCGCTCCTGCGAATGGGTACTACAATATTGCCAGAACAGTATCTAGTCAA
>CACXFH010000100.1 GCA_902766975.1 uncultured bacterium
GTTAAAATCATTTCTTGGTACGATAACGAAATGGGTTATTCTACAAGACTTGCTGAAACAACTTACATGGTTGCTTCTAAATTATAATTTTTTAAAATTATAAAAGAAAAGAGGTTATCAATCTTGATAACCTCTTTTTTGATTTATTTTTCTTTGGTTAAAAATTTCACAATATCAAAATCTTTGAATTTATCGCCGATATTTTCCAAAAATTCCGGCACCATTTTCAACCTCGCCGATACATCTTCAACATCCGCTTTTGAATTTACAAAATCAACAACATCAATACCAAATCTTTCAGGTCTTTTATCAGTAAATGGTATTAACTTTTTAAACAAAAATTTTATCATATCGGGCTGTGCATCAGGTTGGACAAATAATTTTACAAAGCTCATAAATCTTTCCTGTTTGCTCAAATCCATGGTATAACCGCCTGAAAGAGTTTCTTGTGCTATTTCGGAAACAATTTTCGTTGTTGCATTCATTTGTCTTGCAAGGGATTTATTATTCAAAACTCCTCCGGACATAACATGAAGCGCATATTTGGATGTAGTAGAATCTGTATTATTTATAATTGCATTGACCAAATCCATACCCTCAGGGTTTTCTTTTGATGCTTTTACCATTTGAGGAATAAGGTTTTCCTTCAAAGATTTTGAATAAGCTTTATCAACAGCAGCCTCAACAGGCGTGAGCATTGCGTGGTATTCCGCTAATTCCAATGTGTCGCAAATTGTCCCTAAATCTTTCGGATTCAGTGTTTTTATTTCTTTTATGAACTTTTTTACTTCCGGAATTTTATCAGCGTAATAATCAATATTATTTTGTAATACATTGTATGTTCTGCAATCATTACTTCTTTTTACGGCTCCCATTTTGGAAAAGCCGCCGGTAAATAGACGCCTTACAGGCTCTTTGGGTACTGAATTAATTTTAAACATGTTTACTCCTTTTATATTTTTTAGATAAAAACATGTAAAAATAAATTTTGCCTAATTTAAAATATCATTTAACAACTTTATTCAGCCCATGCGGTTTATCAACATTGCGATGTAGTTTGAGAGCTATTTCAAGCGCAAGTAACTGAATTATCACTAATATCCCAAAGGTTTTTATCATCGGTTTTGAGCAATCTATATTAAGATTATAAGTAGATTTTATTTGATTAGTCCTGTTTCCTATAATCACAATCGGAGGTTTGTAATTTTCTTTTATATTATTCAAATTTTTTACAGCGGTATAATCTAACTCATCATTGGAGATATAAATCATCGCACTTTTTGCATTATTTAGTACTGCGACATGCCCATGCATAAATTCGCCTAAGATATAAGAACACGTGTTAATATAAGAGGTTTCTTTAACTTTTAACGAAGCTTCTTTAGCAAATGCATACATCTCACCATCCGCACTCATGACTATGCTTTTATATCTTGCAAGAAATCTCGCTGTTTGTTTGATTTTTGAATGCGTTTTATAAGCCTTATCTATTACATCGGGAATATCGTTCATATCCCGAAGATATGCGCTAATATCGATTCCTTTTTGTTTTGCAAGCTTTAATACGAGTAATATACCGCATACCAATTGAGATGTAAAAGATTTTGTCGCAGCAATACTTTTTTCTTCTCCGGCGTGACAGGCGATATGAAAATCAGACTCATTCCATATTGAAGAATTCTCTTTATTTGTTATACAAAGAGTTTTGACATTATGTTCTTTCGCTCTTAGCAAAGCCGCATTTGTATCCGTTGTTTCGCCGGATTGAGTTATAAAGATATATAAAATATCTTCACTATCAGCAATTTTAGGTTGAAGTAAGAATTCGCTTGAATAAATTGCTCTTGCTTCAGCTTGGGCAACGGAGCCAAACAAACTTGCGCAATATCTGGCGCAATGATACGACGAACCGCTTGCAACCAAAAATATACGCTCGACCCCTTGGGGAATATCTATATTAATTTCCCCGTCTTTAATATAATCAGCCAAAATTTGCTCACAAATTTTACTCTGAGCAAATATTTCGGTTTCCATTGATGATTTTTTACGTTTAATTAATGGCATATATTCCTTTCACGTCAATAAGTCATTTAGGCAATAGGGCGATAAACAGTTACAAATTTTTTAACACTGAGCGTCTATTAAGACAAATAATTCCTGATATGAACTTATTCACTTATTCACTTATTCACTTATTCACTTATTGCCTTATTGCCTTATTGCCTTCGATTTTATCCTTCTAAAAATTCTCTTACAAATTTGTTGACCGTTTGCGGATTTGCTCTGCCTTTAGTTTCTTTCATAACCTGACCGACAAAGAAACCTAATAAATTTGTCCTGCCGTTTTTATATGCTTCAACTTCTTTAGGATGAGCCTCAACAATACCTTTTACCATATCTTTTATGGCACCCTCATCATTTATTTGACTCAAACCTTTTCTTTCAACAATATCAGTTGCATTTTCACCTTTTGTAATCATATCTTCAACAAGAATTTGTTTACCGATATTGTTTGAAATTGTTCCTTTTTCTATCAATGCAATGAGTTCAGCCAAATTTTCAGGAGTCAATTTGGTTTCGTTAATTTCACAATGATTTTCTTTTAAATATGCCGTAATCTCACCTGTTAAGAAATTAACTGCAGTTTTTGGATTTGCGCCGAGTTCAAGAACTTTATCAAAGAATTTCGCAAGTTCCATTTGTGAAACAACAACATTTGCATCATATTCGCTTAAGCCTAAACTCTGATACCTTTCCCGCTTTTGATTTGGGAGTTCCGGCATTTTTGCTCTTATTTCTTCAACCCACTCACGGGAAATTTCTAACGGCATTAAATCCGGCTCCGGGAAATAACGATAATCATTAGCATCTTCTTTGCTTCTCATGGATTTTGTTTCCCTTGTATCGTCATTCCATAATCTTGTTTCCTGAACAACTTCTCCGCCGTCTTCCACAAGTTCAATTTGACGATCGATTTCGTACTCCAATGCTCTTTCTAAAGCTGAGAATGAATTTATATTTTTAATTTCTGCACGTGTGCCATATTCTTTTGAACCTTTTGGCATAATTGAAATATTTGCATCACATCTCATTGAACCTTCTTCCAAGTTTCCGTCACATACTCCTGCATAACGTACAATATCACGCAATTCTTCCATATATGCTCTTGCTTCCTGCGGACTTCTCATATCAGGTTCAGATACAATCTCTAACAATGGTGTACCTGCTCTGTTTAAATCGACAAGGGAGTATATTGACCCGGCAAGACCGTTTGCGCCTGCGTGAACAAGTTTTCCCGCATCTTCTTCTAAATGAGCCCTTGTAATACCTATTCTTTTTCCGTTTATCTCTATATGACCGTTTACACAAATAGGTTCATCATACTGAGAAATCTGGTAACCTTTCGGCAAATCCGGATAGAAATACTGTTTTCTGTCAAACTTGCAGCGTGAAGGGATTTCACAATTCAAAGCCAGACCCGCCAAAATTCCCATATTAACAACTTCTTTATTCAACACAGGAAGAACACCCGGCATCCCTAGAGTAATCGGACTTGTCAAACTGTTTGGTTCCTGTCCGAAAATATTGGGGTCAGGAGCAAAAATCTTAGTCTTTGTTTTCAACTGAGCGTGGACTTCAAGCCCTATAACTACTTCATATTTATCTCTTAATTCTTGTTCTACCATTTTAATCTCTCCTTGTTCATTAAAATAATTTTAGCATAAAAAAGAAAGGCAATAAGGCATAAAGGCAATAGGGGAATAAGTTCGTTACATTTTTTAAGAAAAAATCTGCAAATTTGAAACTTAATAGCAAATTTTATTTTTACGCTCATTAGTAAGTATAAAAAAGGAGATTATATAATGACAATTTTTATCAATACCCCACGTGTATTTCATTTAAACAACAAGAGTTATATGTATTTAAATCAGGAATTTGAAGGAAATTTGGGAGTAGGATACAATCCGCATGACCGCCAAAAAGGATTATATGAAATAGTAGCGTCAAAAAATCCCGACTCATATTCTCATATAGAATTGAAACCGGTAATTCTTGCAGAAAAACATGTCAGCAAAAACGGCGACATCTCATTTAGTCGAAAAAATTTTTTAACAGGCGAAACACTATTTGCGGATAAAGTCGTTTTCTCTGATAAATTTGAAATTATAAAAGGACCGGTTGAACAACTTGGTATTATTATTGATAATCAAATAGAACTTATGTCAAAAAAAGCAGATGCCACAAGAATTATGAAAAAAGTAAAAAATCTGATACACAGTTTTAAATAAACAACAGCTATCGGTTTTCTTAATTTTGCTCAAATTTAAACAAGGCAGGGTAAATTCCTACCTTTGTTTATTTTAGAGCCGAAAGCTCAACTTACGAGTTGCGGAATTGTCATTGTGAGAAGCGGCAGCGACACGGCAATCCATAAATTGTAAGTTGGGGTTTCTTGAAGTGTACCCCAACAACTATGTAGGGTTGACTTTAGTCAACCAAAAGCAAAGTTGTAGTATGGTAATCGGTCTACTGAAGTCTACCATACAGTCTAACACCCATCCCTACCCTTCCCTACTTAGGGAAGGGTAATTGTTCCTCCCCTCAATAGGGGAGGCTAGGAGGGGTTTTGAATTGTTAATTGCGAACGAAGTGAAGCAATCCATAATGGCTGAACAAAAAAATTTTTAGGTAAAAGGATTGCCCCGCCCCACCACATCATATCATATAGCTGATTATAACAGGTTTTTTGGGCATTTTAAACTCATAAATTCGTAATATTTAGTTTATCGTTTCTAATTTTGTATTTAAATTTATCTCAATATACTTAAAAATATTTGCAACAATCCCGGGTTGAAAGTAATAATTATCATCAATCGGAGTAATTCTGAGCATTCCCTGATTAGTATTTACATTGGAAACGGATGCCAAAAATTGTTTGCCGACTGCGGTAAATAAAACAAAACCTGAGCGGGATTGAATTTCATCAATTTTAAATCTGTTTGCATTAATTGCTGCAACAGTCAGATACATCAAATGCACATTGTCGGTATTAAAGACTTTTATGCAATCTTGGTAATTTACATTTTGAGTTGTAACAAGCGCACCCATATCAAATATTTCGTCAGCTTGAACACATGCCCCACCTAAGAATAAAATTATCGTAAATATTATTGCTATGATTCTTTCCATGATTCTCCCGTATTTATATCAACCAATAAAGGTACCTTTAGAGGCTGTTTCAACTCCATAGACTCTAAAATAAGTGCTTTAACAGTTTCGAGTTCAGACTTTTCCACTTCTACCACAAGTTCATCATGCACCTGCAATATAAGTTTTGATTTCAAATTATTATCCTTTAATTTTTTATAAAAATCAATCATTGCAATTTTAATTAAATCAGATGCTGAACCCTGCATAGGATGATTGATTGCGGCTCGTTTTGCAAATTCACGTATCATACCGTTTGGGCTGCTAATTTCATTTGCAAGATACCTTTTACGCCCGAAAATTGTTTCAACAAATTCTTGTTTTTCCACAAGTTCGACCATAGCCTGCATATATAGCTGTATTTTCGGATAAGTTTCAAAATACTTATCAATAAAACTCTGCGCCTCATCTGCAGAGATTTTCAGGGCTTTTGCAAGTCCGTATTTACTTTGTCCATAAACGATGCCAAAATTGACCGCTTTTGATTTGTAGCGCATTTCTTTAGTAACTTCTTCAATCGGGACTTCAAAAACTTTGGATGCCGTAAGAGTATGGACGTCAACACCTGACTTAAATGCATTTATTAAATTTTCATCTCCTGATACATGCGCGAGCAATCTCAGCTCAATTTGAGAATAATCAGCAGACATAATAAGATAATTTTCTCTATCATTCGGTACAAATGCCTGTCGGATTTTATTCCCTTCAGGTGTCCTAATCGGAATATTTTGCAAATTAGGATTTGATGAAGATAATCTGCCGGTTGTGGTAACTGTTTGATTAAATGTAGTATGAATTCTGTTGTCTTTTAAATCAATCAGCGCAGGTAAAGCTTCGGTATAAGTTGATTTTAATTTTGCATATTTACGATATTCCAAAATTAATCGGGCTATTTCATGTTCTTGCGCCAAAGCATTCAAGACTTCTGCACTTGTGGAATTTTTTGCTTTCCCGCGTTTTTTTGACGATTTTAACTCTAATTTTTCAAATAATATTTCTCCAACCTGTTTTGGAGAATTTATATTAAACGGTTCCCCCGCAAGCTCATATATTTGTCCTTCAAGAGTTGTTAATTGATTATCAAGCTCTGCAGTGAGTTTTCGCAAATATGATTTATCAACAGAAACACCCGTTTTTTCCATATCAGATAATACATAACTCAAAGGAATTTCAATATCATTCAGAATTTTTAATTCTTTTTCATCAAGACTTTCAAGCCAATATTTTGTAAGATTAAAAAGACTTACCGTACAATCGGATGTGTGATTTTTTACGCTTTCAATATCAAAATCCGAAAATTTTGCCTTTTTGTTGTCGGATACCATAGTAGACAATATGTGATTAATACGCTCCATACACTGAATATCAAATTCATTATTCGCACTCGAATCCTTTATATAACCGGCAAGCATTGTATCAAAAACGACTCCGCAAATATTACCGAGTATATTAAGTTCTTTTTTGGTATCATGTAAAAGTTTTTTTACACCGTCATATTCAAATATCGGTTTAAGATTGGACAAAACGTAATCTGCAGAGAGTTGATTTTCGATATTATGCCCAAGCGGAATATAATAGCAGATAGTTTGCGATTTTGCCTCAGTTATTCTAATTCCGCCATCATAGCTATAATCGGGATTTATTCCGATTGAGATACCATACAGGCAGTAGTTAACACTGTTTTCAACATTTGCATAACTTCTCAAGCTTATGAGGGATTGTTTTTTTAAATCCTGAATCATTTGTTCAAAATCAAAACTGTCAGTAATCAAATGGCACTTATAATTGAGTTCGGCTTTATTAACTTCTGATTGAACTGCCTGAGCAAAAAGACCTAACTGCCCGTTAGCATTTTGAGGATGAACTTCTGCAGATTGTAAAGTCTGTTCGGCTATAGCATCTTTATTCTTGTTAAATGTCTTTAAAATATTTTCTATATTTTTCAAAAAACTGTAAAATTGCATACTGCGGAAAAATTCCGTAACCGAAGCGATATCAGGGAGTTCAATGTTTGTTTTTTCAAAATCAAAATTTATATCGACATCACGAACAATAGTAGCAAGATACTTGCTCAATTTTGCATCCTCTACTCCGTTTTGAATTTTTTCTCGAACAGAATTCCCCTGAATTTCATCAACATGAGCTAATACCTCATCAACGGAGCCAAACTGTTCCAGCAATTTGACAGCTGTTTTCTCCCCTATTCCCTTGATTCCCGGAATATTATCAGAAGTGTCACCTCTTAATGCTTTGTAATCAATTACCTGATTTGGGTAAACACCGAGTTTTTCATACACTGCATTCCAATTATACTCCTTTAATTCACCTTTTGAAGGAATGATAACTTTCACAAAACCATCTCTGTCCACAAGCTGAAACGAATCCTGATCCCCTGTCAGGATTAAAACTTTGTGCCCCAATTCACCGGCACGCTTTGAAATAGTTCCGATAACATCATCGGCTTCAAAGCCCTCTTTGGTATAAATGGGAATGTTAAAGGCCTTTAACCCTTCATAAATCAGCCCCATTTGAATCTGCATTTCATCAGGCATTGCCTCTCGATTTGCCTTATATTCACCATAAGACTCCGTCCGAAAGGTATGATGAGAAACATCAAACGCTACCCCTATTGCATCTGCATTAAGATCTTTGTTTTTTAGCAAATCAAATATTGCTTTGAAAAATCCATACACCGCCCAAGTCGGAGTACCATTGCTTGTTTTCATTCCCGTACGTTCCAAAGCATAATACTGCCTGAATGCCAATGCATGACCATCAATTAAAATTAAGGTTTTTTGTTTCCCCATCAAATACTCCCTTCAACATTTATATATTGCCATAAAAAAATACCGCTTGCAATAAAAAACAGGTCGACTGGAAATAGCCGACCTGTCATTATTTTTTTTTAATACTTAAAAATTGCTTGCCAATTTACCAATCCTTCTGTTGATATAATCACTGTATTCAGGATATTTAGCTACGAACTCCTTATACATAGACTGAATTTTTTTGGAAAATTCTTCGTTTGAACCTTTGATATGGAATTTTTCTGCGCTTAATACTGAAATGTTATTTTTATAATTTGCAATAATCTTGTCTAATTTATTCTTAACGATACCTTTAGGCTGATACTGGATTTTTACTGTTTTTGCTGTTGTTCCCTTAACGATTTTTTCAGTTTCTTTTTTGGCAACTTTACTTGCATTATTAAAAAGTTCTTTTAAATTTTCTTTTAAAACTTTTGACTTTTCTGCTAATTTTGAAGCTGCTTCTTTTACTTCCGGATTTTGCATTATTTTTGTTCCGGCTTTTTTCAAAATAATAGCTGCCACAACAGCGGCCCCTATTTTTGCAAGCAATGACAATGTGGATTTTTGTTCTTTTACTTCTTTTTTAGCCTTGGTAGCTATATGAGCAACTTCATAAGCTCCGATAGCCATCAATGTTGTTTTTGGATGCTTTGCAACAAATTTTACTGCCTTTGTGCCTGCATAAGCTAATGTTTTACCTACATTTGTAACTAAGTTCATAACCTAACCCCTTTCATACTTTCTATAAATGTACCAACCGTAAAATGTTCTACCTTATACATTTATAAAAACATTTCGTCATAAAGAATTGCCTTGAATTTACCAATTTTATAAATTGTTTTGCATTTCTTAATATATGCATATAAATAAAATTTACGTACACACATAAAGAAAACCCGCACGAATGCGGGTTAAAAATCTACACTAACTACCTAACCTTAATTTATGAATCAAATTTTATGACTTGGGCATCATTGAATATGGTGTATATTCATAATTATAGCCCATTTTTTTAGCTACTTTTTTGATAAGAGCATTATAATTATCAGCTACAGAGTTGTCAATATATGCCCAGCTGAAAGAACCGTTCATTACTTTCATACAAGCTAAATAATCTTTATCCTTTGACAAATCAATACCAAGTTCAAGTGCTTTATTTCGAATTTGATTTAGAATATGTCTGCCATAGGTTCGTTTTTGAGTATAACCTGCATCGCCCATGAACGCTTCCATAAATGATTCCTCAGGATGAATTTTATTCCACTGAACCATTCTTTCTATAACGTCGTCTTTTGTTATTTCACTGCAACCCTGTTCTAGGTAATCACCTGTTCCTGCTCCCCAAATAGCATTTGCCATATCATCTACCCAAGAAGTAAAGCTGGAAGGTTTTACTTTTTCATCTTGACTTGATTCGGGTTTTTGCGACTCCGGACTTTGAGAAGATTGAGAAGGCTGAGATTGAGAAGGCTGAGATTGAGAAGATTGAGATTGAGAAGATTGCTGAGAACCTTGAGCCTCTGTTTTTGTCGGTTTGCCGGCTATCGTGTCATTTATTGCTTTCTGTAACTCATTTGTTTTTGCATATACTGATTTCGGATCTAAACTGCTTGTTTTTAGTTCATTTATTTGTTTTTCATATTCCTCAAGTTGTTTGAGTTGTTCTTCAAGCTTTTTCTTGTCTTCGGCTTTTAAATCATCAGCCTGTAATTGTGATTGAATTTTAGCTTTTTGACCGGCAATTGCTTGTAGTGCCGAATTTATATTTTGGCTTGCCATAGAATTGAAACATTGAGCAGCCATTGCTGAAGCTCGAGCAATAACCGAATTCATATTAATCTGAGGTGTTAATCCGCAGCCACCGCCTTCATATAGACCTGCAGGCCAACCCATCATTTGAGCAACCGGATTAAACATCAAGCCAACTTGTGTTTGTCTGTAGGGCTCAACCGGAAAAATCTGGATGTCCCCGCCGAAATTTGTCATTCCGTAAGGATTAAATGCCATAAATGGAATATGTGCCATTGATGCATTAGTTAAATTCCCGTATGTACTCATTCCAAATCCAAACATGATTGTTTCCCCGTTTTTTATTTTTGTCCCCTGTACTTATATAAAAAATTTTTATTATAAAAAATTGCCTATTATTTTTGTAAAAATTTTTCCAATATCCAAAAAAGCTTGTGAAACAACGATTTACAGCATGTATTTTATTGTTACATTTCTTAACAATCTAAAATATTCTTATCGTGATATTATCAGTATATGAAAACACTTGCAAAATTTATACATGAAAAAAGAGAAGAACTTGGCATAACTGTCAACGGATTAGCGATAGCTGCAAATATTGATAAAAATGAAATTGAAGAAATAGAAGAAGGTAAAACTTTATTTTTATCTGTGCCAGTCAGACAGGCACTGGCAAAGGTTTTAAAATGTGAACCGGAAGAAATAAAAGCATTGGAAAAAGATATTACAGACAATATTATTTCACCTGAAATTATTGAAAGTATAAAAGAGTTGATTCTAAACGGAGCAGGAGGGCTTAAATGCCCGAGATGCGGAGCTCCACTGCAAACACGCATCGCAAAAATGTATGATTTGGAAGACAATCTTGTTCTGCATCCAAAAGCACATTGCACAAAGTGCCCGTTTCAAATTCATTCTTAGTTTTATACAAGTCCTTGAGCTATCATAGCTTCTGCAAGTTTTTTAAATGCTGCAATATTTGCCCCTGCGACATAATTCCCGCTGATACCTGCTTCATCTGCGGCATCTTTGCATTCTTTGAATATATTAGTCATTATTGTATCTAATTTTTTTTCAACTTCTTCAAAGGTATAATAGTATCTCATGCTGTTTTGTGACATTTCAATAGCTGAAGTCGCAACCCCGCCGGCATTAGCTGCTTTTGCAGGTGCAAACAAGACATCATTACTCAAGAAATATTCAATAGCATCCATCGTTGTAGGCATATTAGCGCCTTCTCCCACGGCAATAACACCGTTTGCAACAAGTTGCTTTGCATCTTCAAGTGTTAATTCATTTTGAGTTGCACATGGCAGGGCTATATCAGTTTTAATACCCCAAATAGGAGAATTGTTGCCTGTTTTCTCAAAGTATCTTGCATCCTGATGACATTCAAGATATTCTTTTATTCTTCCTCTTTTTACTTCTTTAATCTCTTTTACGCAATCCAAATCGATGCCGTTTTCATCATATATACATCCGTTTGAATCACTCATTGCCACAACCGTTGCCCCCATTTGAAAGGCTTTTTGGGCGGCATAAATCGCAACATTACCTGAGCCTGATATTGTAACGATTTTACCTTGCATAGAGTTATCATGTTGTTTTAGCATTTCTCTCATATAAAATAATAAACCATATCCTGTTGCTTCTGTTCTTGCAAGAGATCCGCCGTAACAAACCGATTTACCTGTCAAAACCCCGCCTTCGTAGGCATTTTTTATTCGTTTGTATTGCCCGAATAAATAACCTATTTCACGCCCTCCTACACCAATATCGCCCGCAGGGACATCGACATCTTGACCGATATGTCTGTAAAGTTCTGTCATAAAGCTTTGGCAAAAACGCATAACCTCATTATCGGATTTACCTTTAGGATTGAAATCACTGCCGCCTTTGGCGCCGCCAATAGGTAATCCCGTAAGAGCATTTTTAAATATTTGTTCAAAACCTAAAAATTTCATAACACTTAGATTTACGCTCGGATGGAATCTTAAACCACCCTTATATGGTCCGATTAGGGAGCTGTATTGAACTCTATATCCTCTGTTGATTTGAATTTTACCACTGTCATCTACCCAAGGAACTCTGAACATTATTATTCTTTCAGGTTCTACCATACGTTCTAATATTGCATTTTTTTCATATTTATTATTTAAATTGATTATAGGTTCGAGAGATGTTAAAACTTCCTTTACAGCCTGAATATATTCAGGTTGATTATTGTTTTTTTTCTCTGCTTCTTTGATAATTCTTTCAATATAACTGTTCATAAATTTTCCTTTTTCTATAACTTCCTTTATATTTGTACTATTTTTGCAATATAATTGCAAATTAATTTTTTATAAAGCGCGACATATTAGACTCCTGGGGAATAGTAAATATAGATTATAGACATAATATGTAATTGTTATGTTATATATAATATCATTATTATTCATTCTTATGATTATTTATCAAATGTGGTTAATAAAAAAATATAAGACAATGAATAAAGATGAAATGTCTTATGTCGCAACACTGACACACGATTTGAAATCCCCTGCAAATGCACAGCTAAATATGCTTAATTTACTGCTTAAAGGACAATTCGGAGAGCTGAATCCGAAACAATACGAAATGCTCAAACTCACCCGTTCATCCGTTAAATACATGTCTAATCTTGTAGGCACAGCTCTATCGGATTATAAATATAAATGTAACATGTTAGCTATAAGTAAAACAAATTTTGATTTAGTATTACTTATTAATGACGTAATCAAAGAAAATGAATCTCTTGTCGAAGAAAAAGAACTGAATATATTATTCAAATACCCGCCAAAAGGATGCTGCATATATGCAGATAAGCTTCAGATGCAAAGAGTAATAATAAACCTGATTTCTAATGCGATAAATTACTCATTCGGAGAAAGTACAATTTTAATAAATCTTGATTATAGCGAAAATTTTGTAAGTTTTAGCATATCAAATAAAAGTTACTACATTAAACCAAAAGATTTGAAAAATATATTTGATAAATTCTCTAAAACAAAAAATTCGATTTTAAACAAGAATTCAACGGGCATGGGTTTGCATACCGCAAAAGCAATAGTAAAACTTCACGGCGGGAATATGTATGCTCACAGCACACCTGACGGAATATGCACTTTCGGTTTTAATATTCCGATAAAATCTACAAGTAAAGAATCTGTTAAAAGTTTAAATTAACCTTGTATTTATTTTACCGAATTTTGCAGACAGATTGTCAATAAGGTGAATTAAGTATAATTCAGGTTCAAGCGCATCTTTGGAGTCCAAGTCAATTATAGCCCCCCAGTCTGCTCTGCCGTGGTGAGCAGCAATCATTCTTGCAACACGTACAAATCCTGCATTCATACATGTACTAAAACCCCATTGAGAGTGGGTAATCCAAGTTTCTCTGAACCCCGGAGCATAGTCAATAAGACCGGTCTCGGTATCTATTGTATATTCAAAAATTTTGCCGAAATCATGAAGCAAGCACGCGGCATAAATATTATCTTCATTTACCCTTTGAGCAAAATGCGGCATATTAAGTTCTGCAAATTCGGCACATTCAACCGTATGAACCAATAATCCGCCGATGAAGTTATGATGCATAAGCTTTGCTGCAGGCATAATTTTGAATTTTTCTTTATTTTCTTCAAAAAGATTTGATACAAAATTTTTCAATTCTTCTTTTTTAATTTTATTTATATATGATTGCAATTTTGTCCAGTATTGTTCAATTTGTTCAGGTTCAAGCCCGAGTTTTGCTTCTTCAATCAATTCAAGCGCAGAAATTAAGCAGTTATTATATTTTTCATTGAAACTGCCCGATACAATGCGCACCAAATTCCCCGTTCTGAAAATTTTTGCATCAAAACGATTGAGAGTTTCTTCCCACAAAATGCAATTGAGAACGCTGTCATCTTTTGTGTTTTTGAGCTGCAATTTACCCATTTTTGTACCGGCTTTTGTGTCGCCGATTGAAAATATAACAACTTCGTAAGTATCTTCAGTATTAAACATTTTTACTCCTGTCTTTATGTTAATTCTTTTCTCTGTTTATGATATTTTCTCTTCTCCCCCAAACAAATGATGAGCGGATTTCTTCCCCGATTTTTTCAATCGGATGATTTCTGTTTTCTTCTCTTAATTTATCAAAATATTTGTGTCCTGATTGCATTTCATTTGTAAACTCATCCGCAAATTCCCCTGAGCGAATATCTTTTAATATTTCCTTCATAGCATTTTTTGATGCTTCCCCGATAACCTTCGGTCCACGGGTCATATCACCATACTCTGCAGTATTAGAAATTGAATAGCGCATATCTGCAAGTCCGCCTTGATTTACCAAATCAATAATCAGTTTCATTTCGTGTAATACTTCAAAATAAGCCATATAAGGGGAATATCCGGCTTCTGTAAGAACCTCAAAACCTGCTTTCATTAATGCGGATACCCCGCCGCAAATTACAGCCTGTTCGCCAAATAAATCAGTTTCCGTTTCTTCTGCAAAAGTAGTTTCAATAATACCTGCTCTGCCTGCTCCTATTGCGCTTGCATAAGAAAGAGCAATTTCTTTACCATCCCCATTGGGATTTTGATAAACCGCAATTAAGCTCGGAACCCCTTTACCCTCGCTATATTGGCTCCTTACGGTATGCCCCGGTCCCTTTGGCGCAACCATAATTACATTGATATCTTCAGCAGGTACAATTTTTTTGAAATGAATATTAAACCCGTGAGCAAACATTAAATATTGCCCAGAATGCATATTCGGTTTGATTTGCTTTTCATAAACATCGGACTGAACCTCATCAGGGATTAAAACCTGTACAACATCTGCCCATTTTACGGCATCTTCAATACTCATAGTTTTAAATCCGTAGTTTTTTGCCTTTTTATCGGATACTCCACCCTGTCTTAGTCCCAAAACAACATTACATCCTGAGTCTTTTAAATTCATTGATTGCCCGTAACCTTGTGAGCCAAAACCTATAACTGCAATTTTTTTAGTTTTAATCAAGTCCTGATTTATGTCTTTATCTAAATATATTTTTAAATCACTCATAACACATTTCCCTTCCTAAGTATAATTTTATCATAAAAAATCCCCACTTTTACAAGTGAGGATTTCGTATATATATTTATCTTTTATTCATCAATATTTGTGCATTTATAAACTAAAGCAGCGCAAAGACCTGCAAGAAAATTAGCGCCGATTGTTATAAATGCAATGCAAGAGCAACAAACAGTGCCATTAATTAAAGCAGATACGGCAACAGCAGGATTAAATGCTCCCATGCAGATATTACCGACTGCAAAAGCACCCGCCATTACAGTTGAGCCGATTGCCAAACCATAATATGAATTCCCTTCTGTTTTCTTTGATGTTGCGGTATGCAATACAACATAACAAAGAGCAAAAGTAATCAAAAATTCGGCAACAAATATTGTACCTAAATTGAATGTATCTTTCGCAGGTGCATCAAGCCCGCCGGAAATTAAATTTATAACTAATGCAGCACAAGAACCGCCTAAAAGCTGAGCAATAATATATTGAATTAATTGCTTCCATTCCAACGCACCTCTGATTGCTGCAGCAAATGAAACAGCAGGATTATAGTGACCGCCCGAAATGTAACCGCCTGCATATACCATAACCATTAAAACAAAACCTATTGCCAAAGGTGCAATACAAGTTTCATCTCCGAAAGCTGCGGTTGCACCTATTGTAAACACAAGGAAAAATGTCCCAATAAATTCAACTAAATACTTTTTCAAATTTTCTACCATAATGCCTCCTTCTTTAAAATAAAAAAAATATTTAAACGACCCAAATTATTATATAACATTATTTTTATAATTGCAAAATAAATCATCCCTTATTGTGACTAAATCCGTAATTTGTTGCAATTTTTCGCCCGATAGATTCAATTTTTGCCCCGATACAGCCTCTACACTTTTCGGGTTTATCATTTAGACAAATTTTATTCGGGTAAATTTCGTATTTGGCACGATATTTAGTACTTGTAACATTTGGCATAACAACATTTGCGCCGCTTTGCAGGGCTTTTATTCTGCCGTTTGGGTTAAGAGTTTCCATAGCAGTTGTAGCAGGGATATTTATATCAGGGAGTAAAATTCTTGTTAATGCCATTACTTTTAGTGCTAATTCAAAACTTCCTGAGGATGCATATTTTAGCGGGGTTTGAGGATGAGGAATGAACGGTCCTATCCCAACCATATCTGCTTCTATTTCTTTAAAAAATAAAATATCATCAGCCAAGGATTCAATTGTTTGATTTGGAAGCCCGACAAGGCAACCTGTTCCGACCTCATACCCAAGTTCTTTTAAATCTTTCAGACATCTTATTCTGTTTTCAAAATTCATATTAGGGTGCATTTGTTTATATAATTCCCGGTCAGTGGTTTCAATTCTTATTAAATATCTGTCTGCGCCTGCCTGCTTAAATGCTTTATAATCCTCATAACTTCTTTCTCCAATACTCAAAGTCAGTGCGACATCGAATTTTTTTATTCCTTCAATTATTTCAATCATTTTGTCCTTTGAAAAATATGAATCTTCCCCGGACTGAAGAACAATTGTTTTATATCCCATATTTACGGCATTTTCAACTATAGACAAAATTTCTTCTATCAAAATCCTGTATCGCTCTATATTGTGATTTTCGAGGCGAAGCCCGCAATATTTACAAGAATTTTTACAAATGTTGGAAAATTCAACCAAACCTCTTAAATGCACAGCATCTCCGACATTGTCTGCTCGGACTTTATCGGCATATTTAAACAACCAATCATTTTTAGAGCTATCTTTTAATATATTGATTATTTCGCTTTTATTAAACAATTTATCCTCCTTGAGCATTGTACCATAAACCTTGGTATTAGCGTAATTCCCCATAATGCAATAAAATCAAGACTATTTTACAGAAATCTTAACAAAATAAATAAAAATTTACGTTCCGAAACATTTTGTGTCAGGCGGCATGCTTTATGCTAGATTAAGGGAGTAAGGAATAGTTTAGTAAGGAGATAATGAATGGCTGAATATCTGAGTAAGGAAGAGATTAAACAGTGGAGAAGTTCATTAGAAAA
>CACXFH010000101.1 GCA_902766975.1 uncultured bacterium
AACAAGTATGTTTCCTGCTTTAACTGTTTCGCCACCAAACTTTTTAACTCCCAAGCGCTTAGCTTCCGAGTCACGTCCGTTTCTGGTGGATCCCATACCTTTCTTATGTGCCATTTTTATATTCTCCTTATAATTTTTGAGTTAGTCATTCTGAACTTGTTTCAGAATCTTTTATGAATTGCTTCGCTATCGCTCGCAACAACATTACTATTCAGCTGCTTCTGTTGCATCTTCTTTAGCAGATTTTTTAGCTGAAGTTCTGATTTTAGAAATCATTACTCTTGTAAATTGTTGTCTGTGACCTTGTTTTTTTCTGTAGCCTTTTTTAGGTCTTTGTTTAAAAACAATTATCTTTTTAGCTTTGTCTTGTTTAAGGATTTTTCCTTCTACAGATGCGCCTGATACATAAGGCTGACCTACTTTTGACTTTTTGCCGTTAACAATCATAACGATGTTATCAAAAGTTACTTTTGCATCAACGTCACCTTCTAATTTTTCAATATCAACATAGCGTCCTTCTTCTACCTGATACTGTTTTCCGCCTGTTTCTACAATTGCGTACATGTCTTTGTCCTTTCATTTGTGGGTTCGTAACCTTTGAATAAGCCAGTGTAAAGGTTTTATAAACGATTGCCCGAGTATTACGTATTGTAATTATTATCCGCTGATACCATAATGTCAAGCTATTTTAATATTTGTAAATCTTGTTATGAAAATTTTTTCTTTGCTGTAAAATAATATTATGTTTACTAAAGAAGATTTGATAAAAGCGACGGGAGCTGAGGTTTTAAAAGATAGCGGAGTAGATATTGATTTTTCTGTTTCGACAGATACTCGCACCATAACAAACAGCGATATTTATTTACCGCTAAAAGGGGACTCATTTGACGGGGAAGAATTTATTAAAAATGCAATTCAAAAAGGCGCAAAGGCTTATTTTACTTCTCAAAGCAAAATTTTTGACGATGCAGAATTAATTCTCAAAGTTGAAGATACAAAAGATGCTTACATGAAAATTGCGCAATATTACAAGAATAAAATCAATCCTACTGTTGTGGGCATTACGGGAAGTTCCGGTAAAACTACAACTAAAGAAATGGTTTATTCTGTATTAAGTGCCAAATTCAAAACCCACAAAACTTTTTCAAATCATAATAACGAAATCGGCTTTTGCCAAACTGTTTTATCTATGCCTTGTGATACCCAAATGCTTATTGTTGAAATGGGCATGAGAGGGCTTGGGGAAATAGAATACATAACTAAATATCTTAACCCTGATTATGCAATAGTTACAAATTGCGGAAGCGCTCACGTTGGCAGGCTGGGTTCATTAGACAATATTGCAATTGCAAAATGTGAAATCGCTGACGGTTTGAAGCCTGAAGGTACATTTATCGCACTAAATCAGGAAATTACAAAAAAACATTTGAATTTTTCGGGAGAAAAAATCTTTTACTCCGTAAATGATGTTGAAGTATGGGAAAGAAAGCCATCTTATACAAAATTTGCATATAAAGGCGATGTTTATGAACTCAATGTTGAAGGGGATTATAATATTGAAAATTCACTATCCGCAATAAATGTCGGGTTAAAAGTCGGAATGGCACCAAATGAAATTGCTCAAGGGCTAAGAACTTATCATCCGATTGAAAAAAGATGGGAAGTTGAGAATATTAAAGGACTTAGATTTATCAATGACAGCTACAATGCAAATCCTGAGTCTATGAAAGCATCAGTTAAGGCTTTTGTAGAATTATACGACAATCCGGTGGTGGTTCTTGGGGATATGGCAGAACTCGGAGAGGATGAAAAAAAATATCACACACAGGTGGGAGAAGCACTGTCTGAGATTGACAAATATGTTAAGTATATTTTGGTCGGAAAACTTGCGAAGTATATCGGCAGACCACTTGAAACGGAAGGGTTTGAGGTTGAATACTTTGACGATAACGAACAAGCAGCGCTTTACATTGTTGAAAATTCGGATAAGAGTAATACAATATTTTTAAAAGCTTCAAGAGCAATGAAGTTTGAACAAATACTGGAAAAAATTAAAGAATGAGGGATATATAAATGATAATGGTAGCGGTAGCATTCCTTTTGGGAGTGATTTTATGTTCACTGTTTGGAGTGCCTTATATAGATATGTTAAAGAAAAAGATGATAGGGCAATATGTTAAAGATGTTGCGCCCGAAAATCATGCACAAAAACAGGGGACACCGACAACAGGCGGAGTATTTATTATTGCCGCAATTATCATGGCATCTGTTATTGCCCTGTCACTTGCAAGAGAAATGTCAACTATTGCTCTTATTACAATAATTACTTTATTTTTCTATACTTTGGCAGGCTTTCAGGATGACTATATTAAGATTAAAGGAAAAGGAAATGACGGACTTACCCCGAGAGGCAAATTATTCAGACAGATAGCGATTGCACTTTTACCTGCAATGGCGCTTGTGATTTCTCATCCGGAGGCAACAACCTTTACAATCGGGAATTTTAGTATTAATCTTGGTTGGTTTTACCCTGTATTTGCCGTTTTTGTTATTACGGGTTCATCAAATGCTTATAACTTAACTGACGGACTTGACGGATTGGCAGCAGGTTGCGGAGTGAGTGCATTTATAGCATGCTCAATTATTGCGCTTTTATCAGGAGAAAAAGATCTGGCAATTATATCCGCAACAGTTGCAGGAGCATTAATCGGATTTTTGCAGTATAACAAACCTAAAGCTCAGGTCTTTATGGGGGATACCGGTTCTCTTGCAATAGGGGGGCTGTTAGGTACCCTCGCGGTTTTAGGTAAATTTGAGTTTCTTCTTATATTTTTAGGCGCCGTTTTTGTAATGGAAACTCTCTCGGTAATTATTCAGGTAACAAGTTTCAAAACAACAGGAAAACGTGTATTTAAAATGGCACCGATTCATCACCATTTTGAACTTCTGGGTTGGAGCGAAAAAAAGGTTGTAATTGTGTTCTCCATTGTATCATTTTTATGCTCTGCGTTAGCAGTCGTTTTGTGTATATTGTTTAATAAGGGGATTTTATAATGAGTGTAAGAGGGAAAAAAGTTTTAGTATTAGGATTATCCAAAAGCGGTATTGCGGCTGCGAAATTTGCAAAAAAACACGGGGCGGATGTATATTTGACCGAATACAACGATATCACTACAAAAGAGCAGTCTGATAATGCTAAAATGCTTGAAGATATGGGGATTCATGTTGAATACGGCGGGCATAGTGATGAATTTATAAAAAAATCGGATATTGCTATTACAAGCCCCGGCATATCGCCGCACAGCCAAATCATAAAGCGAGTCAGGGACGAACAAATTCCGGTTATTTCGGAACTCGAACTTGCATACAGAGAATGTGATATCCCGTTTATAATTATTACCGGTACAAACGGTAAAACAACAACAACCTCCCTCACTCAGCATATTTTGAGCAAAAAATTAAAAACTGAGGCTTGCGGGAATATTGGAACCCCGCCTTGTCTTGTTGCCGATGAGAATTTAGATTATTTTGTTTGTGAAGCAAGTTCTTTCCAACTTGATATGAGTACATCCCTAAAACCATATATTGCAGTTTGGACAAATTTTACTCCCGACCACATTGATTGGCACAACGGACTTGAAAATTACTTCAATGCCAAAGCCCGAGTGTTTAGAACCCCTCAAACAGCAAAATATTGTGTACTGAACGCAAAAGATTCGAAACTTTTAGAGTTCTCTAAAGAAGTAAAAAGTTGTGTATTTATGTTTGGAGCTAATATTGGCGAAAATACATGTTATGTCGAAAATGGAGTAATAGTTTTCAAACAAAACGGACTAAAAGAAGAAATTATAAAAATCAGTGAATGTCCGTTGATTGGGGAACATAATTATCAGAACATCGAATGTGCAATTATTTGCGCAAAATTAACCGGAATTGATAATGAAACAATCAAATCAGCAATTATGGAATACAAAGCCCCTGCACACAGACTTGAAAAAATTACTCAAGTGGACGGAATAACTTTTTATAACGATTCAAAAGCTACAAATCCTGAAGCATCAATTGTTGCTATTAATTCGTTTAATAATCAAAAAGTGGTACTAATCGCAGGCGGCAGGGATAAAAATACGGACTTAAAAGAGTTTTGTAATGCTGTCAATCAACATATTGATACAGTAATTTTAATAGGAGAAGCAACAGAACGCTTTGAACAAAATTTAAAAAACAACGGATTTACTAACATTGTAAAAGAAAACTCACTGGAATGTGCAATTGATAAAGGAATGGAATTAAAACCCGATGTAATTTTACTTTCACCTGCTTGCGCAAGTTTTGATATGTTTAACAGTTACGAACACAGAGGCGAGGTATTCAGAGAATATGTCCTATCAAAAGTTCAATGATTCTCAATTAAATAATTCAGGGAAAATCTCACAAGGGAAGAAAAAATCAGATACGATCTTGACCGCCCCCGATAAACCATTGCTTATAATGGTTGTGTTTCTCGTAATTATTGGTTTTTTGGCTATATTTTCTGCAACGGCACCAAAGTGTATGCGTGAAGGAGCGCCTTTAATCAGTTTTTTATTAAAACAGGGAATATTTGCAACTGTAGGATTTCTTGCGTTAGCTTTTTTTGCTAATTTTGATTATCATAAACTGGAAAAATATAATACGAAATTTTTATGGGTTGTCATTGCATTATTATGTGTTGTAATGTTTACTCCTTTAGGAGTCGAAATAAACGGTGCAAGAAGATGGATAAATTTGGGATTTATGCAGTTACAACCGTCAGAATTTGCCAAACCTTTATTTTGCATGTTAATCGCCAGTGCATTTAAAGATAAGGTAAAAATTTTCAATACAAGTTTTATCGTAAAAGTAGCTATACCATTAATGATTGTTCTGTTTTTAGTATTTAAACAGCCGAATTTAAGTATGGTAGTTATACTTCTTGCAACAGGTCTTGCATTATATATAGCAGCGGGAGGTCCGTTGTTGGTGCTGGGTATTGGCGGCGGCTTTGTCGGAGTGGGAATAATCCTATTATTTCATAAACTACTTAAAGGCTATCAGATGGACAGAATTACAATTTGGTTAAATCCCGGTAGCGACGCACAGGGCAAGGGATATAATATTATTCAATCTCTTATAGCTTTTGCATCAGGCGGATTTAGCGGGACCGGCTATGGCGGCTCAATTCAAAAGATGGCATATTTACCCGAATGTCACACTGACTTTATTTTTTCAATAATCGCAGAAGAATTTGGTTTTTTGGGATGCTTTTTTATCATAGGTTTATTCGCTGCTCTTGTCCACAGAGGGTTGAAAATAGCAAAAAGATGTCCTGATATGTATGGGAAATTATTGGCAATCGGCATAACTTTTATATTCGGGTTTCAGGCATTTTTGAATATGGCTGTTGCGAGTTCGCTATTCCCTGTCACGGGTGTTACTTTACCGTTTATAAGTTATGGCGGAACATCAGTTATTGTATTTTTATCAATGATAGGGATTTTATTAAATATTTCAAGGCAGAGAATAAAAAAAATAAAGGCTGAAGTAAATGGATAAAAAAACATATTTTATTACAGGAGGGGGAACCGGAGGTCATATATATCCTGCTATAGCCATAGCAGATGGGTTGCTTGATGAAAGTGATACCGAAAAAATATTTTATGTAGGAAATCCAAATAATCTTGAAGCTTCAATTACAGCAGGTAAAAACTACACTTTCCTGCCTGTAAACAGCTCAGGAATGCCAAGAAAGGCATCACCGGCATTTTTTAAATGGCTTTTCCAAATGATATTTGCATGGTTAAAATGCTGCTGTTATATGATTAAATATAGGCCTAACGCAGTTTTTGGAACAGGTGGTTATGTTTCAGCGCCTGTTTTAGCAGCGGCAATTACAATGAAAGTCCCTTTTGTAATGCATGATTGCGATGCCAATCCCGGATTGGTTACAAGAAGATTTGCCCCTTTTGCAAAAAGCATTTCTGTTGCTTTTGATGTCGAGTGCAACAAATTAAATAACAAAAACTGTGTAGTTAACGGAAATCCTATAAGAAAAGAATTTTCAACAATGTCTAAAGAGCAGGCAAGAATTAATCTCGGGCTTGAGAATAAATTAACAGTCTGCATAATGGGCGGTTCGCAAGGGGCAAAAAGAATAAATGATGCCGCAATAGGCATTCTAAAAGAATTATCATCAAGAAATATTCAGGTAATATTTCAAACCGGTAAAAGAAATTTTGATGATGTAACGGCACAATTAAAAGGAATTTATCCTGAATATGAATTCGATAAAAATATAATTGTACAACCTTATTTTGATAATATGACAGAGGTGCTGAAAGCAAGTGATATTGCCGTATCAAGAGCAGGTTCTTTAAGCATTTCAGAACTCTGCGCCTGCGCAATTGCATCTGTATTCGTTCCATATCCTTATGCAGCAGCAGATCATCAAAGGAAAAATGCTAAATATATGTTAAATAACGGTGCCGGTATATATCTTGAAGACAGCGCAACAGATTCTAAATCTTTATTAAAAAAAATTGAACTATTTACAAATGACAGACAATATTTGTATGATGTCCAGTTGAAAGCCCAGAGCCTTGCCCGATATGACGGAGTTCAAGGAATTATAAAGCAAATAAAAAATTGCCGGTTATAATTATTATACAATAACTTCTTTTAATGCCTGAACATATTTGGTTGCATACACAGCCCCGACAGCTCCGTCAGAAGCCGCCGTAATTACTTGTCTTAGCGGGGTATTTCGAACATCGCCAACAGCATATACACCATCAATTGAGGTTTTCATTGTATTATCAGTTATTATAAAACCTTTTGCATCCTGCTCCATTTGCCCGTTTATATTTTCGACATTAGGCAGCATACCGATATAGGGGAAAACACCATTAGTTTTCAAATTAGAAATTTCATTTGTTTTTACATTTTTAATAACAAGGTGCGTTACTAAATCTGAACCTGCAACTTCTTCTACTATGCTGTCCCAGACAAATTCAATTTTCTCGTTTTTAAACGCACGTTCCTGAATAATTTTATCAGCTCGCAATTCATTTCTTCTGTGGATAATATAAACTTTTGAAGCAAATTTTGTCAGATACATAGCTTCTTCAACAGCAGAATTGCCTCCGCCTACCACTGCGACAACTTTATCCTGATAAAATGCGCCATCACATACTGCGCAATAGCTGACTCCTCGTCCGATAAATTCAAGTTCCCCTTTTACTCCGAGTTTCATTGGTTTTGCACCGGTTGCAATTATGACTGATTTTGCCCTAAACTCCGCTTCTTTTGTTTTTATAATTTTCGGATTAGAAATTAAATCCACAGATTCAATTTCTTGCATTGGGAACTTTTGCACCCCAAACATATCCGCATGCTGTTCAAATTTTTCCATTAGATCATACCCGCCGATTTTCATCATCCCCGGATAATTTTCAAGTTCCAGATAATTCGACGGTTGACCGCCAAGCATGCTTATATCAATTATAGCGGTACTTGCAGCTCCTCTTGCACTGTATAATGCGGCACTGAATCCTGCAGGACCGCCCCCTAAAATTACAACATCAAAATCAAAAGTTTCCATTATACTAAATCCTCTTTCCCTTATTCCGTAGTAATTCCGCCTCCGATTTTTTCTCCTTTTATCTTATATTTGGCGGACTGAGTTTTTACTATTTTACCATTAACATAGGTATCTATCTTTATATAATCGTATCCGCTGAAGGTGTCACCGTCAATATATATATCAGCTCTGTCCGTCAGCTTTTTTTTGTTGTTTTTGCCGTATTTGGTAAATATTACATGGCTGTCATCAGAATTTTCTACATTAATTTCTGCCTTTGCTCCATTAAACATGTTATATAATGTTATGACGTCACCTGTGCGTGATAAGTTCCAAATATCCAAACTTTTTTCTTTAAAAATATCAGCATTTTGTTCAACCCGCTGTGATGTTACCCTCCATGTGCCATAAAAGGACTTCGGAACCATCGAAACCGTTCCTGTAAGCATTGTCGGTTGCTGTGCGTTCCCTGAGCAGATACCTATACATAAGAACATAAATAAAAATAAAATCAAAAAAAATTTTTTCATATGAATATTTTAATAAATAATTTTAAATTGTCACTGCTATTAATATTTAAATCCTATAGCAATACATTTTGTAACAAAATCTTAACAATAAGATATAAAAGCTAAAGTTTATAATAAAAATGCCGACATGAAGAATAATAGAACTTTAAGGAAAAATGAAAGGACTGTTCAAAAATGGGATTGGCAGCATCACAAGCGAGATTACTGACCATTACTGCAAGACTTGCAGATAATGAATTGCGCTCTCAAACCATTAATAATGCCAAAATGCGTCTTGCAACCATGAGTGCTCAAGCAAGTGATGAATACGTTTCTGCGTTAAATGATGCTCAAATGATGTTTTCAAACACAACACCGGACGGATTAACGCAATCTCAAGCATTGTCATTCAATGCATTAACACAATACAGTCCTTATAATACGCAATACGGAATTATAAATTCCGCAGGTCAAATTTTGGTAAGCGAAGAAGATGCCAAAATATTTGAAAGTTGCCATAATGACCTTGATGCATTTCTTAAAGCGCATAACTTAGAATGGGAAACAACATTCTTTGATGAGGCAAACGGGAATCTTGCACAAAAAGTTACTACGTTTTACGGAACGGATGAAAAAGATATAGGCTATTTGTTCTATAATTATACAGATAAAGGCGACGGAACTTATGCTGCGGAACTAAAAACAAATAAGGAACTTAAGCAAATGTACCTTGATTCATTAAGTCAGGAAAGTTCAATTGAAAAATTGAATTATTCTATTATAGCAAAAAAATTCCGCAGCGAAGTAGCCAATATATACAAATCAACCGTTGGAGAATATGTACAATCAATATTTGGTAATGACCCCACTACACAAATAAAAAATATCAAAGATGACCTTAGCAACAAGGATTTGAATGATATAAAAGAAGCATTACTTAATAACCAAGAGCCGGGATATGGATTAAATAACATTAAAAAGTATCTTGTAGACAGCGGATATAATGAATTGCTAAAAAAAATAAATTCTCTTAACACATTTCAAGTCGGTGAAAACACCACAACTGTTGGTTTCGCAAAAGCAACAAGTGACAATGCCATTGATCTGAGCCAGTCGACTATACCATTAGAATATGGCGTTACAATAACTAAAAGCGGCAGCAGCTACAAAATAACCAACCCCGGCACTGAAGCTGAAATGTTATATGACGGAATCAAAAAATCATCTGTAACAGGTACAAATATTCAAGAAATGCTTCGTAATATTGTATTGATACCAAATGAGAGAAAAAAGACTATAACTCAAACAGATGCTAATCAAAATGAGTATACAACCGAAATTACACAGCAATACTACGGATATTATGTTGATACCGATACTAACAAAGCTTATCCTGTAACTCTAAAAACAGGACAAAATAAAGAAACAAATGAAGTATATTTTGAAACTCGAGAAAATATAATTAAAGCTTTTCTAAATGATTACTTCAACAGTATACAGTTACAAGGGACATTTGACCCGTTCAAGTATCTGAGCAATAGTGGTAATAATTCTGCTGCTCTTAATTCATACAATGAAGCAAAAAAAGAATATGAAAAATACGAAATCATTTTGGATATGCCCGATGAATTAGTATATCTTTCAGATTTTGACAAATTTATATCGGAATATGATCATGACAAAATTATAAGTAATCAAAGTGAATATTTTAAGAGCGTACTAAACAGCTATGCTGCCGATAAAATGCTTGATGTTCTCGGAGAGCCAAAATATACCTGGGTAGATGGGGATGATACCACCAATTCAGGCAATGCTGAGTCTAAAGCAAAATGGCTGACCAATTTGTTTAACAGAATGCAAAAAGGCTATAAAGCGTTAGAAAACGGTTTAGCAAAATCTACTCAGTGGCTTGAATATGCATTTGAAAGCGGATTGGTAACAATGGAGCAGGTTGATTTATCTCAAAATTGGAATGCGTTGGATTATAAATCCTGTGCAAATATATTTGAACAAACAGATAATTCAGCAGCAGTTGCAAAAGCTGAAGCTAAATATAACAGAGCTATGAATGATATCAAACAAAAAGACAGTATGTTTGACTTGCAGCTTAAAAATATTGATACGGAACATAATGCACTACAAACCGAATTTGACGTAATTAAAGGTGTAATAAGCAAAAATATTGAGCGTACGATGAAGTTTAATCAAAGCGCATAATAAAAGTTAGCCTTTAATCCCTAAAAATTTGCTGCTTGAATTGAGGTTAATTCCTATATTTTTTTCAAGTTCGGCTTTTGCACTGTTAAATTCATACAAAGATTTGAAGTATTGTAATTTAGAATCTGCCAGCGTATTTTGGGCTTCTCTCATTTCAATCGGAGATGCTTCGCCCACACGATATCGTCCTTTTGACAGTTCATAATTTTCAAGTGCCTGTTTTACTTGAAGGGCAGCAACAGGAAGTTGATTTTCTTTTTCGTGTAATTTTAAATACGAAGTCTGAATATCTAAATAAATATTGTTTTGAATTTTCTTTGCATTGGCTAACTCTTTATCATAGAGGTACTTTGCCTCTTTTATTTGGTTATATACAGAGGCACCATTTATTATAGGAAAGTTTAGATATATACCGATTTGCCAACCGTTATTGGATGTCCAATGCTTACCGCCTTCTTGATAAGTGCCGTCCAGCTCGAGTTGGGGGAAATAAGCTTTTTTAGCAAGTTTTACATTTTGTCTTGCTTTTTCTACATCAATCAGCGCCTTTTTTAGTTCGGGACGAGAATCTGCAGCCAGTGCAACAGTATCCTGAAAAGTCATATCAAATGGCATATAGTCTAATTTACCTTTGATATCGTATTTTTCTATGTATGGAACTCCCATAATATTATTTAGTTTGGCAGTTGACGTATTTATAAGATTCTTTGCGCTTATTAAACTCATTTTTGCTTTGCTTAAATTTACTTGCGCAATAGTTACATCTATTTTAGGGTTAAAACCTATTGAATAAAGCGCCTGAGCCTGATTATAAAATGCCTGATAGTTGTCAACATTCATCTGCGCAACTTTTTCCGCTTCATATGAATACAACAATTCATAATATGCATTTTTTGTCTTATAAATAACATCATTTACAACAGATGCAAAAGTTTTTTTACTGCTCTCATACCCGAGTCTTTGGATGGTTGCTTGATTTTGAGTAACTCCGAAATCATAAAGCATTTGATTGAGTGAAATTTGCCCTAAAATATAAAATTCGTATTCAAGGTTGTAGTTGAAAGCATCAGAAAGTTGCAATTGTTTAATATGTGACCAGCTCGTTTGCCATGATATTTCAGGAAAATAATTTGACCAGATTTGTTTGATTTTGGAATCATTTGCTAAAATATCCTCAAATGCGGATAATATCTCGGGATTATTGCCAAGTGCTATTTTTATACAATTATCAAGAGTCATATCAACCGTATAATTAATACTTCCTGAAATAACTTCCGCCATATCAGCATCAGTATTCGGGTAAATATTTTTTATTTCTTTTGCTTTTACCTGAGCCGAAAATATTAAAAATATGAGTATAATAAATATAAATTTATTCATAATAATTACGAATTTATTATTTTTCAATTTCAACAGGCTTTTGAGGTATAACCTTTAAAACGCCGTCTGTGACAATTCTGTCACCGACTTTTAATCCTGATTTTACAATCCAGTGTTTACTGTCATAAGGAGCTCCGATCTGAACATAACTTATCTGCGGAATGTTATTTTTATCAAGCTTATATACATATTTGCTTTCTTGCGATGACATAACTGCAACTATAGGAACTATAGGCCTTATTATCGATTTATTAGCATAAATTCTGACTTTTACAAATTCCCCGTGTATAAGTAAATTTTCAGGATTTTGAAGCGATGCCCTAAGTTTTATTGAACCTGTAGACTTATCGACTTTGTTATCATAAAAGTCTTGAATTCCCGTATAATTGTACTTTGTTCCATCGGGTAAAAATATTTCGACTCGATGATTAATAGGGGTTTTGTCAATTTTAGTCAATGCATTAAATTTTTCTGCAGATAGTGAAAATAAAACATAAATAGGATTTGTACTATATATAGTTGTTAACGGTGAACTTGACGGACTAACATAATTTCCGGCAGAAACATCAACAGAGCCAACTCTGCCTGATACCGGTGCTTTTATACTCGTATAAGATAAATTTCTCATAGCATCCCTGTGTTGAGAATTTGCGGCACTAAGCTGCGCAACAAGTGAATCTCGCTGAGATTGTATTTCATCATACTTTGATTTGGCGATATAATCTTGTTTCACAAGTTCCCTTGCTCTTGCGAGTTGTTTATTTGCGTAATTCAATTTCGCTTGAATGTTTTTAATATCGGCGTTTGACGTTGACACAGAATTTTGATATTGAGCAGGTTCTATTAAAAACAGAGTTTGACCTGCTTTTACAAAAGCACCCTCCTTAAAATAACTTTCCAGTAAATAACCTGAAACCCTTGCTACGATATTCACTTCAAATACCGAATCAACACGCCCCGAAGCCTCAAAACTCTGATAAATTTCTTTTTCTTTAATTGTTTCGACTTTTACTCTTGGCGGAATGAATACAGGTTTATAAGTCAAATTAAAAAGGCCTTTGGATATCAAGCGAAACAAAATAGGCAATAAAATAATTGCAGAAACTATAATTAGTGCTTTTTTCAATTTTATCCTCAAAAACTACAGATTTTCTTGTATAAATCTAATCATTTTTGATAAGGCGACTGCTCTGTGAGAAATTTTATTTTTTAAATCTTCGCTCATGTCTGCCATAGTAATACCGTAATCATCGACAATAAATATAGGGTCATAGCCAAAACCGTTTGTACCGGATTGTTTTGGTGCAATTTGTCCGTGGCATTCTCCAGTAAACTGAGCCAGAACTTCACCGTCCTTATCAGTTAGAGTCATAACACAAACAAATTTTGCCTTTCTATTATCCGTATCGGTAAGATTTTTTAGTAATTTGTCTATACGCCTTTGGGGGGTTGTATCATATCTTGCAGAATGTATCCCCGGAGCGCCGTTTAATGCTTCTACACATAATCCTGAATCATCAGCAAGCGACATTTGTCCTGAGACTTTGGATGCTTCTTGTGCCTTGATTATTGAGTTTTGTTCAAAAGACTCCCCATTTTCTATCGGATTAAAATTATCCGGAGGGAGAATAAATTCGACCCCGCAACCTTGTGCAATTTCATTAACTTCCTGTAATTTGTGCGGATTCCCCGTCGCAAATACAATTTTTATTTTATTTTCCATATCGCCTTTGCCTTCTTTGAAATTCTTCAATACATTTTACAAGTGAACATCTGTCAAATTCAGGCCAGTATTCATCCATAACTATTATTTCACTGTAAGCTATTTGCCACAACAGATAATTTGAAATTCTTTTTTCGCCTCCTGTTCTGATTAAAACATCAGGTTCGGGAATATCTTTTGTATACAGATGATTCGAAATTATTTCTTCGGTTATATCCTCTGATTTTATGCCTTCATCTATTATTGATTTAACAGCCTGAGTAATTTCGTTGCGAGACCCGTAATTAAAGGCAATTTGCAGATTTACCCCTTGATTATCTTTTGTTTTATCCTGTGCGTTTGTAATTATTGCGAGTAACTTATCAGATAGTCTTGTTCTATCACCGATAAAGGATATTTTTACACCTTCTTTGTGCATGTCATCAAGTTCGTTTTTTAACGTTAAAGCTACTAAGTCCATCAAAAACTTTACTTCTTCTTCGCTTCTTTTCCAATTTTCAGTTGAAAACGCATAAACGGTTAAATATTTAATCCCAAATTCGTCACATGCTCTGACTGTTTCGCGCAGAGATGCAACTCCCTTTTTATGTCCGGCAGCAGAAGGCAAATTATGTTCTTTTGCCCAACGACGATTCCCATCCATAATAATTGCGATGTGTTTTATATTATGACCTTGCATTATACTATAGCTCCATGCGATGCATCCTGAACAGTCCTTGCATATTTAGACAAATAACCCGATTTGCATTTTAATTCAAACGGTTTTAAGTTTTTTCTTCGCTCGTTTAGAATTTCTTCAGATACCAGCAAATTTACCGAGCGGGAGTTTATGTCAATTTTTATTTTGTCCCCGTCTTTAATTAGCGCAATATTCCCGCCATTTGCAGCTTCGGGACAAACATGACCTATGCATATTCCTCTTGTTCCGCCGCTAAACCTTCCGTCTGTTATGAGTGCTACGGTTTTACCCAAACCTTTACCGACAAGCAGCGATGTTGGAGCGAGCATTTCACGCATTCCGGGACCTCCTTTGGGACCCTCGTAGCGAATAACAATTACATCCCCATCATTAATTCTGTCATTTTCAAGCGCACTCATAGCATCTTCTTCACAATCAAAGCACCTTGCCACACCCTCAAATTCATAACAACTTTCATCAATGCCCGAAATTTTTGTCACGCAACCATCAGGTGCAATATTACCATATAATATCCCCAAACCCGGTTTTGTAGTTACAGGATAATCATAAGTTTTAATCAAATCTTTATTTACAAATGCATTTTTTGAAATTTCAAATGTTGTAAGACCGCAAACAGTCTTTTTATCCTTAACACCAATATTAGCATCTATAAGATTCTTCATCAATGCAGGTACTCCGCCGCCATTATGAAATTCTGTCATTGTCGGATTGGCAGCAGGGTCAAGTTTTAATATCTGATGTACGATTTTGCCCCATTTATCAAAATCATCTATTTTAAGTTCAATATTACCCGCATTTGCGATTGCAAGTAAATGCATAATTGAATTTGTACTTCCACCCAAAGCTAAATCCGCAATAATAGCATTTTCTAAAGTTTCTTTATCTATTATGTCAGACGGTTTTATATTATTTTGTACAAGATTTACAATTTGGATACCTGATTCAAAAGCAATTCTTCGTTTTTTAGAGGAAACAGCAGCTGAAGTTGCACACAACGGTAAACTCATCCCCATTACTTCCGTCAGGCATGCCATTGTATTTGCCGTGTACATCCCCTGACAAGAACCTATTGTCGGGCACGATTCTTCTTCAAGTTCTAAAAGCCTTGTTTGGTCAATCTCACCGTTTCTGAATTTTCCCACGGCTTCAAATGAGCCTTTTATCATTGTAAGTCTTTCGCATCTGCTCTCTCCTTCCAACATCGGACCTGCAGTAACTACGATACAAGGGATATCCAGTCGCATTGCGGCAATCAGCATTGCAGGAGTAATCTTGTCGCAATTTGTTAAAAGAACAAGACCGTCTAATTGGTGTCCTTGCGCAACGGTTTCAACGCAATCCGCAATCAAATCCCTTGAAGGAAGCGAATACCTCATACCGTTATGCCCCATCGCTATTCCGTCACAAATAGCAGGGACCCCAAATATAAAAGACTGCCCGCCGCCTGAGTGAACCCCTTTTTCAATTTGACGTTCCAAATCTCTCATCCCTGCATGACCCGGAATTAAATCCGTAAATGAACTTGCTATTCCTATAAATGGAGCTTCCATATTTTTGCGACTAACACCTGCAGCCATCAACAGCCCTCTGTGGGGCGTATGCGCTATTCCTTTTTTAATATTGTCACTTCTCATCTTACCCCCTTATTATTTAATAATTATAATTTAAACAAAAGAAATTTATTATATATGTAAAAAATGAGTAAATTCTTACTTGACATTTCATTAAACAACGAAATAATTATTATATAATTTGTAATAATTGGGAGTTAAGAGTATGCTTAAATCCAGTATCGGCTGCGGTTTCAGCCTTTGCTCGGCGCGCGCTCGAACGCATAATGGCGTTCAACTCTTTGCCAATACAAAATAATACACAGGGAATAAATTCCCTGTGTATTATTTCGCCCCGGCGCGAGTCGAACGCGCGGCAGACGCGGTTTAGGAAACCGCCGCTCTATCCTGCTGAGCTACGAGGCGACTACTCTCTATATAATCTACCACAAAACTAAAATCTTTCAAATATATCCTTGACCCATACATAACAGTTTGTTCCCTGTCCGTATTCTACAAACCCATTTTTTAAATAAAAATCTTTTACGGATTTCTCCTTTGAAGAAAATAACGACATCATATTACAATACTTTTTCAATGAATTTATCATCGCACTTCCGATTCCGACATATTTAGGAGTCGATTTATACAAATAATTAGGATTAGTCTGCAAGTGTTCCACAAATAACTTCTTATCCCCAACCGACCCTACATGTACAACTCCCAATATTTCATCAGGATTAAGTTTTTCAAAATTATCCTCTTGAGCCGTAAGCGCATAAACCTTGTGGTACTTATAATATTGACTCCCATCCCTTGCAGCACGGGTTGCATAAAGTGCATTCTGACCAAATTTGTCATGCTCCCAATATTTTATCGCATTTTCTAACGCACTAACATCTTTTTCATTATGAGGCTCTATTTCTACAAAACTTGCTGTAAAATCCCCATATCCGTCTTTAAATTTAGCGATTTTATAGGGATTTTTATATTTTGCGCTAAATACCGTTTGATTATTACTACTTATTTTCATTTCATTTATTATAAGTCACCGGAAAAAATTTTTTGCCCAATTATTTATAAATTTATGTTTGTAGTAAAATAAAAAAGGACTTAGAAGAAGTATATAGAACAAGGCGCAAAGGTGCGCAGAAAGAAAGGGTATTATATGAAACCTGAAACAAAAAGCTTTCAATTAGATATCGGCGGTAAAACCGTTACTATTGAAACAGGGAAGTATGCACAATCAACAAACGGTTCTGTTACTGTCAGATGCGGTGATACAATGTTATTTGTTCACTGTGTAGTATCAAAAGAACCAAGAGTCGGGATAGATTTTTTCCCGTTGTTGATTGATTATGAAGAAAGAATGTCTGCTATCGGAAGAATTCCCGGCGGATACAACAGATCAGAAGGAAAAGCAAGCGACAAAGCTATTTTGGTTTCGCGTTTAATTGACAGACCAATCAGACCGCTTTTCCCGAAAGGATATAGAAACGATATTCAAATCGTTGCTCAATTATTTAGCTACGATCAGGAAAATCAACCTGATACATTGGCAATGTTGGGTGCATCTTGTGCTTTAATGCTTTCAGGTGCACCGTTTGAAGGACCTATCGGGGCAGTTAGAGTATCTCGTGATTCTGAAGGCAACTTTATTGCTAATCCAACCCACAAACAGGCTCACGAATCAGATTTAGATATCGTCGTTGCAGGGACTCATGACTCAGTAATCATGGTTGAAGCAGGATGTAAATTTGTAACAGAAGACGATATCATGAACGCTGTTGAATTTGCTCAAAGTGAAATAAGAAAACAATGTGATGCTCAGGTTGAGTTTGCAAAACAATGCGGGGTCGTAAAAGAAGAATTTGTCAATCCTTACGATACTTCAAAAATTGCTCAAATTATTGAAGAAACCGCTCACGATATGATTTTTGATGCATATCACAATTTCGACAGAGAATATCGCCAAAATAAATTAGAAGAAGCTAAAAAATTAGTTAAAGAAAAAATTGATGCATTACCTGAAGATGATTATATTAAACAAATCATTGAAGAAACAGGTATTGATTTTGTTGCGGAAGAATTTAAAGCAGCTGAAAAGCATATCATGCGTGCAATGATTCTTGATGAAGGAGTCAGAGCCGACGGAAGAAAACCAACCGAAGTTCGTCCTATCTGGTGCGAAGTTGGTGTAATTCCGAGAGCGCATGGTTCAGCAGTATTTACAAGAGGTCAAACTCAAATTCTTTCTGTTGCAACATTAGCAGGTCCATCTATGAAACAGGAACTTGACGGCGTTGACCCGCAAACAGAAAAAACTTATATGCACAAATATATCTTCCCCGGATTCTCTGTTGGTGAAGTTAAACCTTTAAGAGGCCCCGGAAGAAGGGAAGTCGGACACGGAAATTTGGCTGAAAGAGCAAATATTCCGGCATTACCTTCTCAAGAAGAATTTGGATATACAATCAGAGTAACTTCAGATGTACTGGAATCTAACGGTTCCACATCAATGGGTTCTACATGCGGAAGCTCAATGGCTTTAATGAATGCCGGCGTCCCCGTTAAATGTATGATTGGCGGTGTTGCGATGGGTATGATTAAAGAAGAAGGCTATGAACCCGTTGTATTAACAGATATCCAAGGTATTGAAGATTTCTTAGGTGATATGGACTTTAAAGTTACGGGTAACGATACCGGAATTACAGCGCTTCAAATGGATATGAAAGCCAAAGGTATTCCGAATGAAACACTACGTCGTGCTTTATTCCAAGCAAAAGAAGGCAGATTACATATCTTAGGCAAAATGAGAGAAGTAATCACTGAACCGGCTAAGGAATTGTCACCATTTGCACCAAGTATTACTACTCTAACTATTCCGGTTGAAGATATCGGAGCTGTAATCGGACCGGGAGGAAAACAAATAAGAGAAATTATTGACGCCTCCGGAGCTGAAATTGACATTCAGGATTCAGGTCTTGTAACTATTACTTCTAACGATCAGGAAGGTGCTAAAATTGCAATTAAAATGATTAAGGATATTACATTCAGACCTGAAGTAGGAATGGTTATTAAAGGCAAGGTTGTAAGAATTATCCCAATCGGCGCATTTGTTGAATTAGGCGGCGGTAAAGACGGTATGATTCATATTTCTCAGGTATGCCAAGAAAGAATCGAAACTATCGAACCGCATTTGAATATCGGCGACGAAGTTATTGTGAAAGTTATCAAAATCGACGAAAAAGGCAGAATCAACCTGACTCTTAAAGGTGTAACCGAAGAAGATAAAGCAAATTGCATAAATTAGTATAAAAGTTGCACACCAAAAAAGACCGATTTTATATCGGTCTTTTTTTATGATATAATTTAAGAAAAGATATAAATGGAGAGTATGAAATGGTTGATGTAGTAACAATCGGCAGTGCCACAATGGATGTATTTGTAGAGTGTGATGATGCAAATGTTGTATCAGTAAGAAAAAAAGCTCATTCCACGGATTTTATGAGTTATCCGTACGGTTCAAAGCTTGAAATCACGGACTTTGACACTCAAGTAGGCGGCGGCGGGGTAAATACTGCAGTTAATTTTGCAAATTTAGGTTTTTCCACATCCGTAATATTTAAAGTAGGAGATGATATTTATTCGAAAGGTTTGTTTGACTTTTTTAAAAACAAGAATGTAAATTTAGATTCAATAATTCAAGATAAGAAAGAATCCACAGGTTTTTCGATTATACTGACAAGTTTTGAGGGGGACAGAACAGTTCTGGCACATAGAGGAGCCAATGCACATATAAAAAAATCCGAAATAAATTTTGAAACAATAAAAGATGCCAAATTACTTTATATCGCGCCATTAAACGGAGAAAGTAATCGTCAGCTTGATGATTTGGTAAAATATGCAAAAGAACATGATACAAGAGTTTGTTTCAATGCAGGAACGACGGGTATAAAAAAAGGATTTAATTATTTAAAGAAAATTCTTGCTCTTGCGGATGTTGTTGTTATGAATAAAGAAGAAGCTCAAATGGCAACAGGGATTTATCTAAGACAAGATACCAAAGAAGTAAAATATTCACAAGAATTGATTCACCCTGACCTAAAAGAAATGTTTAAAAAATTGAAAATTTCTGATTATCAGGTAATTGTTATAACAGATGGCGGACGCGGGGCTTATGCATACAACGGTAGAGAATATTTTTACTGTCCAAGCTTTGATGGACCTGTAGTTTCAACACTTGGCGCAGGAGATGCATTTGCTTCCACATTTTGCGCATCAATGAGCAGATATAATCTTGATATTGCAAAATCACTTATGGCAGGTTCAATAAATTCCGGCGGAGTTGTTTCAATGTTTGGTGCGACTCAAGGACTTTTAACTTTTGATGAAATAGAATCAAAAATGGCACAAAATCCTGATTATAAGGCAATTAAAATCGCAAGAGCATAATTGAATAACAATTTAATATAATGTAGCAAAAAAAAATATATTTCTGTTTTATCCAATTCATAGGAATTTAAAATGAATATTACCCCATCATTAAACCGCAATATGTATCGAATAAAACAGAATTTGCTGCACATGATAAATCCTAAAAGGTGCAACTACGTTTTACTGGGTAAACCCCAAAAAGAAGATATTGAAATTTTAAAAAAGCTTGACTGTGATGTGCCTGAACAAGCAGATACCTTTTCTATGGTAAAAATAGGGAAAAGAGATGATAAATCTTATGAAAAAAGTATCACTACCTTATATTCAAAAGGTATAATAATCCGCAGAACGATTGAAGATACGGAAGGGAATAAGATTATCAGAGAGTATGAAAATTCAGGCTATGATATAAAAGACAGTAAATCACACGAACGCACTGTTATACAAAAGATTCTAAATAAAATTTCGGGAGATTTTGAAACAAATTTAATTGAAAAATTTAATACATATAAATTTGAAAAAGATGGGAAAATTAAGCTGCAAATTGCCAAGAACGTAACAGACGGGAATATTATAAATGCGACGGTTACTGAATACCCCCTAACAGGTTATAAACGCAAACTTGAATCACTTAAAAAAGTTATTGGCTTAAAACTTGAAATGATTGACGGATTGCCTCATATCAGAGAAACTTTTGAGACTCCCAATGTAAAAATTTTCCCTGACGATAAATACTTACCATTTAGATTTATTTTAAATCCTGAAACAAAGTTAAAAGCATTAACAAAATTATTTATTAAAGATAAAGATTTAGATAAACTTAAAATTAAAGTGGAAGTTTCAGAAGATATAGACCGATACACTGACGGATATTTTAGTGATATAACAGGAAAGATTGTCTATAATAATGTTTCTCGCACTCCGCATGTAAAATTAGCTGCTCACGAAGTTGAACATGCCCATCAGTATCGGCAAATCGGCAGATTAGGTAAAGGGCAAAGCAAATATGCCATATTGAGCAGAAATTTGTACGGCAGTATAGAAAATTTGCAAGATTCAATGGAAGCACATAAATATGCAATAGCTTCGGAAAATTATCCTGTAATGAAAAAGGGAGAAGATTGGTCAAAAAATCCGGATTATATAAATAATTATTTGGAAATAAAAGCTAGAGAAGCTGAAAAAGAAGCCGCGGACGAATATATTGAAATGGGAAGCCCCCTTAATAAACAATTTTTCTTCGGTATTGACTAACAATAGGAATATATTTACAAAAAGCCGTCGATTGATTAATCGACGGCTTTTTTGAATTCATATACAGAACTATTTTACTAATTCTTTGAATTTTTTACCTGCAGAGAAAGCAGGAACTGTTTTTGCAGCGATTTTGATTTCTTTACCTGTTTGTGGGTTTCTGCCTGTTCTTGCAGCTCTCTTACGAGCTTCAAAAGTACCAAAGCCAACT
>CACXFH010000102.1 GCA_902766975.1 uncultured bacterium
TTGCTTTATGACAAAAAGAAAAAATGAACATATTTAGAATATCTTTGTGAGATATTCGTATAATATTTTTTATGTAGATAATTACTTGACATATACAATTGAGACACTATTCAAAAAATTATTTGTATGTTACAATTTTTTGGTAAAAATTTTAAATATTCGTTTGTAAATATAACATGAGGGATATAAATTAATGTGGCTGCTTGATTTTTTTAACAAAAAACCCATAATCAAAGAAAATACTTTTATTGTATGGGAACCATGCGGAAAAAGTCACGCCGAAATTGTTCCGGGATTCGTAAAATATTTGCTTGATTTGGGATATCACGTTTCAGTTCTTGTATCCCCAAATGCGTACAAAGAAAATCTTTTCTCCAGATTTAAAGGAGATGAAAATATATCTTACAATAAAATGACACAGACTCAGGCAAGAAGATATTTCAAAAATGCTGATTTAATTGATGTCAAAGGCGTTATAGTTACAACTGTCGGCAAACTTTGCACCGCCCCTCATTATAATGAAGTTTTCAATGCTTTCAACAAAAAAGCCGATCTTTCAAAACTTTATTTTGTTGAACACGAAATTGACGAAAGACTTATACATAATGCGGTACCCGAATCTTTGATTACATTAAGAGAAATGACCGATGCCAAAACAACTGTCATTAATCCTCATTATTTTGGAGATATAAAAGTTACCGGCAAAAATGATATTACAAATTTTGTAACAGTAGGAGAACTAAAAGCAGGTAAAAAAAATACGGAAGTTTTTGTCAAAACTGCACAAAAATTAATTCAAAACGGAATCACCAATTTTAAAATCACCGTAATCGGCAAAGGCAAACTCGAAGGAATATCAAAAGAAGTTGTACCATATTTTGATATAAAAGGTCGATTGCCGTTTAACCGTATGTATGAAGAAATTGAGAAGGGAGATTTTCTTTTGTCTGCGTATGAGAATATTCCTGCTCATATCAGATATATAACAACCGGCACAAGCGGGAACTTCCAACTCGTTTACGGCTTTGTTAAACCTATTATTATTAAAGAAAATTTTGCACCCATAAACGGATTTACCGATAAAAATTCTATTTTGTATAAAAATGATGATGATTTTTATAATGCAATGGTAAAAGGTATAGAGATGTCAAAAGATGATTACAAATCATTGCAGAAAGATTTAAAAGCATACACTGACAATTTCTATAAATCGTCACTGGAGAATTTTAAAAATCTGATTATTAAACAAAGGGGAGAGCTGTAAATGAGCATAATCCCAATTGTTTTTACTTTTGATAAACGAATAATTTTAGGGGCATCAGTTGCCATAAAAAGTCTTTTTAATTGCGCAAATAATGAAACCACTTACGACGTGAGGATTTTTCATTCAGATTTAAGCTTAAAAAATCAAAAAAATATTTCACAGCTTGCACAAGGAACAAGACATAATATTGCATTTCATTATATTGACCCCGATTTATTCAAAGATGCACCAAGAAGCAAAGGCAGCTGGACAGAGATAGTTTATTACAGATTAATTATTCCTGAAATTTTGAAAGAATACGATAAAGCAATTTATTCAGATGTGGATGTTTTATTCAAAGATGATTTGTCAGAAGTTTACAATCTTGATATAGCAGATTATGAATTTGCGGCAGTAAGGGCTGAAAAGAATACGCCACAAACAATTTGCCATAAATATTTTGACGAAAATAAAAATGAATTTATTTACTGGTCAGGTTTTATGATGCTGAATTGCAAAAAATTCAGAGAGGGAAAACTCTTTGATAAGCTTATAGAAAACGCAAATAAATTTTATAAAGAATTAAGATTTTTTGATTTGGATTTAATAAATATTACGTGTAATAAAATATTCCCGATTGATATGAAATATTGTGTTATGCAAAGTATCTATTATAATTCTGATTACAAGGATAAATCAGAGTACGGATATCTTAAAGATGTGTATTCGGATAATGAAATTGAACAGTCAAAAAAGAATACGGTAATTGTTCACTATGGCGGAAAACCCGGTAAACCGTGGAGATTAAAGCGTCCATACAATGATTACAAAGATTATATTGACAGTTTGCCAAAAAACTTAAAGATATATACCTTCAGGGATTTAAGAAAAAAACTGTTTAGCAAAATTTAACAAATTGGAGATATAATGTTTGAAAATTTATTTAAAATAGAAGAAAACTGGATAGTATTTTTCGATTTGTTCTCTAAAAACGGAAACGGTGATTCAATACGACCTATAGCGGAAGAATTACGCAAGCGCAGACCAAATATGAAGTTTTTCTTTTGCGATAAAAAACATCACAGGCTAAAACACATTGATATGGCAGATGAAATAATTACGGAAAACACTTTAAGATTTAAATATGTCTGTTCAAAAGCCAAATATATAGTATCTCCTATGGGATTTCCAAACGGCGGGAAAAAGAGAAAAGGACAAATTTTTGTTCAAACATGGCACGGTTCCCCAATAAAGAAATTGTATTTATCTCGCAATAAAAACAACAAAAAATTTCAAAGATACGCAAAACAATTTAAAAATACCGACTTTTTTTGCTCACAAGGAGATTATACCGGCAAATTATTACAGGAATCTCTAAACATACGTGATAATCAAATGCTCAATAGCGGTCTGCCAAGAAATGATATATTGTTCAATGTTACTGAAGACTTTAGACAAAATCTTAAAAAACAGCTTGGTTTACCCGAAAATAAAAAAATAGTCTTATATTGCCCGACATGGAGAAGATATGACAGAAAAGCAATTTTGCCATTTGATTTGGAAACATTAAAACGCGAATTGGGAGATGAATACATTTTTCTCATCAGATCGCATGTCGGGAAACACAAATGGGTTGATGAACACAACAGACCTGTTAATATTTTTGATAATGAATTTTCTTTTAATGGTGGTAATTATCCTGAAGTTACGCATTTATACACTATTGCGGATATTTTAGTTTCGGATTATTCTTCTGCCATTTATGATTTTGCTTTGACACGAAAGGCTCAAGTATTATATATTTATGATAAGGAAGAATATGAAAAGAATTTCGGCTTACTTGTTGATATAGAAAACTTTAGCCCGTTTCCTAAAGCAATGAATACAAATGAGTTAATCGAATCAATATGCAATTATAACGTTTCGGCAGAAGATTATAATAATTTTGTGAATACATATCTTGAATATGAAAAAGGCACAGCTGCCAAACAAGTTGTGGATAAGATATTAGAGGAATAAAATAGATATATTATGAAAAGAGTTATTACTTACGGAACATTTGATGTTTTACATTACGGACATATTAATTTATTGAAAAGAGCCAGAGCCCTTGGAGATTATTTAATTGTTGTTTTATCAAGTGATGAATTCAATAAAATTAAAAATAAAAAATCTTACTACACTTATGAGCAACGTAAAATTATACTTGAAGCTTGCAGATATGTGGATTTAGTTGTTCCGGAATATAATTGGGAACAAAAGATTGATGATGTTAAAAAATATCAAGCCGATATTTTTGTTATGGGTGATGATTGGAAAGGCAAATTTGATTTCTTAAAAGATTATTGTGAAGTTGTGTATTTGCCAAGAACACCGGATGTATGCAGCACAGAAACAAAGAAATATTTATTAGACAATAAAATATCATAAAATAAGGATACACACAAATGGAATACAGAACAGATTTTGTAAAAATAGAAAAAGATAAGTTAATAAAATTAGTTCAGCCTAATTTTATCTATAATCGTTTTGACATTTTTTATGACAATGAATACGAACTTTTTAAGATATACAACGACACAAACACCTACTATGTCCCTGTTCATTTTAACAATTATATGGCAGAAATCGGGGTATATTTAGCCGAATTACCCAAAGAAGCTTTTGATTCTCTTATAAAATTCATTTTTCACGAGATGGCAAAAATCGATTTAATCAATGTAAAACATTCACTCAATGACTATGACGGATTAAAAAAAGGTAATAGCTGGGTTATTGATTTGCCTGAAAGTCAAGAAAACTTTTTAAATTCTTTAGGAGAAAAAACATCGGAATTAAATAAAACACTCGGAGATATAGAGCATGACTTTGATGTAAAAATAAAAATATATGATAAAGATATACCGACAGAAATTGTCGAAAAATATTTTGAATTTCAAAAAGCAACTCTCGGACTCACATACAAAACAAGCGAACAAAAATACTTACAGGAATATCAGGTTACCCGTGCAATAGTGTTATACTTAAACAACGAAATCTCTGCAGTTTCTTTTGTTTGTACGGTTGATGATTGTGATTCGGTATATTTGGAAAATTTCAGCTGCGATAAAGAGCTTTCAAAATATTCCCTTGGAACAGTTATTATTTATAAAACCATTTGCAATTTAATAGAAAGCGGGTATAAGCATTTATATATAGGTAGCGGAGATTATTTATATAAAAAGAATTTCGCTGCAAGAGAATACACTGTATATAGCGGGGAAATAAAACGAACAAGCAAAAAAAGAAAATTCCAAAGTTTTTGCAGGAAAATGTTCCAGTATCATCAAGATAACAATTTTTACTATTTAAGACTCTTTGGGGCAAGAATGAAATTCAGGAAGAAAACCGAAAATTGTCCTCTTGAAATCAATAAAGACACAAGATGCTTGATGGTTAATCCACACCCTGATGATGAGCTTTTTGGAGCAGGGACACTAATGGTTAAATATTCCAATAATTTTGACTGCCTGTGTGTCGGCTCATCAGGAGTTGCGGCACCTGATATGACTGCCCGAGACAGATCAAAAGTAAGAGTAAAAGAATTTAACGATGTTATGGAAACCATCGGTATCAAAAATCACTGGATATTTGAAACTTATGGCAAACCTCGCTTTGACGGTCAAATGGATGCGCATTTTGAAGGATATTGCAAAGTTCTTTCAAATCTTAAACAATATGATTATATTTTCTTGCCTCACCCCAAAGACGGTCACCACGAACACAGACATATAACCAACAAACTTTTCAAAAGAATAATTAAAAAAGTCGGAGTTAATCCGAAATGTAAAATTGTTTTCTATGAAGTTTGGGAAGATATGAAAAAACCTAATGTATTTTTTGATTCATCAGGGGAAGGTTTCTTGTTTTCAAAATACGGACACAAAAAATATCAGCCGCATAATTCAAAACTTTTTGGAACAAGCAATTTATCGTTACTTGAGTTAAAATACAAATTACTAGCGATGTATGATAGCCAATGGAAATACAACACTTTGTTCTGTACCACAACAATAAAAAAATGCCTTGAAAATGGTAAAAACCCTATTTGGCGTTTTAAAGTCGTACCTGTAAAAGAGTACGTAAAATAAGGAATTTACATGGATAAAAAAATAAGGTAATTATATACTATTTCACAGCAGCATGTCATTGCAATGACAGACATATTTACTGTAATATAGTTATTTAAAATTTTCTTTTCTTTGGATGTATGGTTTTTCATATTTGATGTATAATTCTAAGTGTTATGGCAATATATACAATTTTACTAATATTATTAATCTTAATACTCATTTCAGTTATTGATGTATTTTTCTTGTATGGATTGGTATCAACCATCGTATTTGTTGCATTTTTACCGTTCTATTTTATCGTCCGTGTTCTGAATAAAAAGTTCTTATACGGATGGAGAGAAAAATTAGGATTTTTTAAAGCTCCGGATTTGGGCGATAAAGTGATAATGTATCACGGGGTTTCGGTTGGAGAAGTTATTGCTCTTGAAAATGTTATAAAAAAAACAAAAGAAGAATTCCCGCAATATAAAATTGTTGTTACAACAGGAACAAAAACAGGGCAGGAAATTGCACATAAAAAATATGCCGATATTGCGGATTTTATTACGTATTTCCCGTTTGATATAACATATTGCGTAAATGTATTTTTAAATAAAATCAAACCGACTGTCGTTTTGATTGCGGAAACAGAGCTCTGGCCTATATTTTCATCTTCCTGCAAAAGACGCGGAATATATCTTTACTGTATCAACGGGAGAATGTCGGATTCAACATTTTCAATTTATAAAAAATTCAGATTTTTCTTTAGGTTTGTGCTGCAAAAATACACAAAAATTTTAACTCAGAGTGAAATTGATATGAATAAACTTCTTGCAATCGGAGCTCCTGAGGAAAAAACTTCCGTTATGAAAAATTTAAAATTTGATATTAAACCGTCAAATGAAACGGTTGACATCGGACAAGAAGGATATAGAGTAATAATTGCAGGCAGCACCCACAAAGGGGAAGATGAAATAATTATTCCGATATTTAAAGAAAAACATGAAAAATATCCTGATACAAAGCTTCTTCTGGTATCTAGGCATACTCAAAGAATTCCGAAAATAGCAGAAATTTTGGATGAATCTGGTTTAAAATACGGTTATCGCTCAAAAGGGGACACATTCAGAGATTACGATGTAATTCTGCTTGATACCATGGGAGAATTGAGCAAAATGTATTCTATATGCCATTTCGCTTTTATCGGGGGAAGTTTTAATAAGACGGGCGGGCACAATCCGCTTGAGGCAACGGTTTATTCAAAACCGACTATAACGGGACCTTCTATTCATAATTTCAGAGATATATATTGGTTGTTATCGCGCTCAAATGCCGGCAAAATCGTAAAAAATCCGAAAGAACTTTCAGATTATATCGAAAAACTGCTATCCGATAATGATTTTTATAATAATGCATGCAAAGATTGCGAAACAATTTTCAATGACCAGCAGGGCGCTCTTGATGTTGTAATAAAAGAACTGAAAGAAGTTTTATAATAATTTTTGTAACAAGTTGTCTACATATCTCATTAGGAAGATATTCTCTTAAATTGATATGATATAATTTTTATATGTTTATAGGGAGAATTTTATGTTAGATTTTTTATTTACAAAGAGAGACAAAGAAACAACATCAACCGATAAGGATTTAAACAGAATATATGAAATCCTTAAACAGGCATATCCGTTTGATGCAATACCTGAAATTCGTAAAAAATATCTTGAAATGCATATTCAAAAATACGGCTACCTGACTTATTCATATAAAAAAGCTCAGGAAGAATTAACAAATGAAGAAGTTTTATTTGCTCTTGAGCAAAAATGGATGCAAAATAAAGTGTTTAAAGACGGGAAATTCTCTTTCAAGAATAATCAAATCAGTGTTCTAGCAAGAAACCACGAAAAAAATTCCGACTGGTTTAAAAAGGAAGGACACGATATTAAACTTATAAATCTTGCGGCTCTGGGTAACGGTAATCATTCAAAAGAAACCGGAAAATTTTTCGATTGGCTTAAACAATTGCTTATACTTCCTAGTGGAAATTTGGGAAATAATATTTACGGAACAACTATTTATTTAATACCGTTTCACCCAAGAGAATTTGGCTGTGCATATCTGCCAAAAAGCAGCGAAGTAAGTTCAAAGCTTAATGATGAATACATAGAAGAAATTACGGGTTTAAACGTCAAAGAACAGTTGCAAACCTTTATTACAATGGCTCAGCTTGCAGGGCATCCGGTTATTTACGATGTATTGCCCCAAACAGGCAGGTTTTCAAAATTTGTATTGGCAAACCCGCAAGTCGCTCGTTGGTATGATGTAGCAGAAATTCAAAAACAGCTTGAAGGGAAAGTAAATGAAGTTGCAGAATTTTTATCGAAAGATCACGATGAAGATGACATAAAAATAACTAAAGATGTTTACTTACAGAGATTAAAAGGAAACAGCGGAGATTTAAGCCCTGCATATCAGGAGCTTTATGATAATTTTGAATCAATAATGATTGAGCATAAAAAGAATTTATCAAATTCTATGCTTGAAAGAGGATATCAGTCAAAGATTCACAAGCGTGTAAAGGATTTAGTAGCAAAAGTTCACGGATTCAAAAACGACAAAAAAAATCTTACGGAAAAGGATATAACAAAACAAATTGAGGCAATCCAACTTTTGATAAGCGAAGGTTTGTGGCCTGCCCCCGGAGGAGCGTGGTGCAGTGCGGGAGTTCCTGTTTTCGACGGAATGAGTGAGTGCGGCGGCTATCCGATATTTAAACATTTTGATTTTAAAGGAGATGATGTAACACCGCTGGCAAATCTTGATTGCCAAACTCCGTATTATTTTGTAAATCTCGAAAACGGGAAATATAATGAAAATGTTATTGATTTATTTATAAAGAGTTTGGAAGAACTTCAAAAGGACTACAATTTTGACGGATTTAGAGTAGACCATATTGACCACATAGTAGATGAAGTTTCCGAACAAAACGGTCGACCGATAAGCTATCGTGCGCCACGCTATGTTTTAAATAAATTAAATACGACAATGAAGAAAAAAATACCGTATTTTGCAACTTTAGCAGAATACATGCTTTGGGATAATTATTACAAAGAATACCACGAAGATATGAATTTCGATGTTCTTTGGGGTAATGATATTGTTTCACAGTTCAATAAAACTCCTGAAAAAATAACGGAAGATAACCAAAATCTTGTAAATTACAATACAAAATTTAAAAGCGGGAATATGCTTTCAATTTTGAAAACATATAACAATCAAGACGGAGAATTTCACGTAATAGATCAGTACCCTGCCCAATTAGGCGAAAAAGGAGCATTATACAAATGGGCGAAGTATAAATTGCTTCCGGGGGGTAAATATGCGCAAAGACCCGTTATGTACGCAGATGGGGACGAAAGTTTTACTCAAGGCGGTCTTGAATACACAATAGGAGAGGAAGTCGCTATGAGCAGAAACGATAATGAAGATTTTTATACAAAATTTGATGCCATAGACAGATTAGTAAAAAACAATGCTATTATATCAGGCGGAGAAGCGCAAATTATAATTGAAGATGAGGACGGATACTGTGCCTGGATGATTACAAGAGAACCATTAAATACCGCTTATCTTGTTGTATCGAATTATAAATCTCCAACAGAAAAAGTTGTAAAAACATCACCAACCGGCGACAGTTACAAAGAAATTGTCGAAGGGTATACAATTTTTGATAAAAATATCGCAATCCCCGGAGATTATAATTTAAAATACGAACTTGTTTTAAAAGAAAAGGATTACGAAAAAGAAGAATTTGAAAATTCTGATAACATTCATTTTGAAAAACTTGAACCGGGCGAATTCAGAATTTTTGAACTCGAAAGAAAATAAAATACCTATTAGGGATATATGGAAGATAAAAAAGATAATATTTTAAAAAAAATATTAAAGAATATATTTTCAATAACGGATGCCGATTATAGCCACAAATTGATAAGAATTTGCGGTATAAGATTTCGCATTCTCAAATCCGAGAATAAAAAAAGAATTAAAATAAATTACAGAAAATATAAAGATATTACTAAAATTCCCCCTGCAGAAGGTTTTTTGAGGGATTATCAGCTGGCATTGTTTGCAATTCTAAAAGAATTTGACAGAATATGCACCTCAAACAATCTCAGATACTGGTTGAGCGGAGGAACGCTTTTGGGCGCACAAAGGCATAAGGGTTTCATTCCTTGGGATGATGATGTTGATGTTGATATGATGCGAGAAGATTATGAGAAATTTCCGTCAATATTTAATGCTCGAACAACAAATCCTGATTTGCACTGTGAATTGTGGAGGGATAAAAATGCACCGGCTACATGCCTGCTAAAAATTCAGCACAGAAAAATAAAACAAGCATTTATTGATATCTTCCCTCACGATTTTTATTACACAAGAGCAAGAGGGAAAGATAAAAAAAGATTAAACAAAAAAATCCGTCATTTAAGAAAAATGCTTAGTTTAACACCGTTCAGAATAAAAAGTACTCAAAAATTGCAAGAAAAAATCAAACACCTTACACTTGATGTAATAAATGAAGGAATAGAAGTTGATGAAAGACTACAACCCTCTATTCACTGGGGCTTGGATTTCCCGCACCGGTGGAGCAACTGGATTTATGATTACAACCAAATATTTCCGCTAAAAAAAATTGAATTTGAAGGGTATATGTTTAATTGTCCTGCCGATACGGATTATATGCTTAAAAACATATATGGGGAATATTTAAAATTTCCCAAAAGTCTTTGCCCGCACCATACGGATGAAAACAGTTTTACCAAGGAAGAAAAAGCCGAAATTAAAAAATTGATTTCAGGAGAGAAAAATGCCTAAATTAAGACCTCTTGAATATATTTTTTCAATGACAAATTCAGGAACAGACAAACTGATAATGTTTCTGGGGATTCCGATAAGAATTGACCGATCGGGGTATTATAAAAAGTTTTGTGCAAATATTCCGATTGAAGATAATAAAATTGTTATTGATAATTTTAACGGCGGGAGTTACGGATGTAATCCCAAATACATAACAGAAGAATTACTAAAACGCAATAAAAATTATGATATTGTATGGCTTGTAAAAAGTGTAAAAAATGAAACAGAAAAAGGTTATTTTCCCGCAAAAATAAGACTGGTCGGATACGGAACAAAACAGGCACTAAAAGAACTGGCAAGTGCCAAACTCTGGATAGATAATCAAAGAAAAAATTATTTTATTAAAAAAGGATTAACTAAAAAAGAGGGGCAATATTTTATCCAAACTTGGCATGGTTCTTTGGGTATCAAAAAACTCGATGCTGATGTAGACGCTTTTACAAATGAATATAAGCAAGAATGGGTTGAACGTGCAAAATTTGATTCTTCAATGTGGGATTATCTTTTAACAAACAGTGAATTTGAAAATAATATTTTCAGACGAGCATTATGGTTTAATAACGAAATCAAACAATTCGGTCACCCGAGAAATGACATATTTTTTAAAGACTATTCTGAAATAAAAAATAAAGTACATCAATTTTTTAATATACCGAACGATAAAAAGATATTATTATATGTTCCGTCATTTAGGGATGATGGGGATATTGAATGCTACAAGATTGATTATGATAATATACTAAAAACACTAAGAATCAAATTCGGTTCCGAGTGGGTATGTGTATCCCGCTTACACCCGAGAGCAAAAAAATTTGATTCGCAAATTATCCCCGAAGATAACCCAAATATTATCGACGGGACCTTTTATCCTGATATTCAGGAACTTTTGGTTAGTTCTGATTGTGCAATATCGGATTATTCGAGTTGTATATTTGATTTTATGATGAGCCGAAAACCGGCATTTATATTTGCAACGGATATTGAAAAATTTAACACCGACAGAGGATTTTATTATCCTCTTGAACAAACCCCATTTCCAATATCAAAAAACAATCACGAAATTATAAAAAATATAGAAAATTTTGACATAAATAAATATCGAAAAGAAGTTGATGAATTTATCAAGAACAAAGGTTGCACCGAAGATGGGCACGCATCGGAGCGTACGGCAGATTTAATCGAAAAAATAATGGAGAACAATTTATGAATATAGCAATCATATTTGCAGGCGGAACGGGGCAAAGGCTGAAAAGCGGACAAGATACAACTCCAAAGCAATTTTTAAAAATTTACAACAAACCTATAATTATTCACACACTTGAGCTTTTTCAGGAGCACCCCGAAATTGACAAAATTTATATTGCAATTCATCCTGATTATTACGAATATATGGAAAAACTGGCAAAACATTATTACATTACCAAAACAGCAAAAATCGTAAAAGGCGGTGCTACAGGGCAAGATTCAATATATAATGCCCTAAAAGCCGCAAGAGAAGAAAATCCTGATGATTCAATCGTTTTAATTCATGACGGAGTAAGACCAAATATAACACCTGAGGTAATATCGGAAAACATTCGGTGTGCTAAAGAAAACGGAAACGCAATAACATCAACTTCCTGTTTTGAAACGATTTTGATAAGCGAAAACGGTTTAAACCCTAAGCATGTGCCATATAGAAAGCACACATACTGTGCTCAGGCGCCACAAAGTTTTAAACTCGGAGAAATCATTGAGGCGCATGAAATTACAAGAAAAATAAACCCTAATTATGAAAATATTGTTGATTCTTGTACATTATTCAAATCTCTTGAGAAAGAAACTTTTATGATAAAAGGAAACAGAGGGAATATAAAAATCACAACCATTGAGGACTTATACATTTTAAGGGCTTTAATAAGATATAAAGAAGATCTTGAGGCATTAGGAATTGACGGGAAGGAATAAAAAATGACCGTACTTGAAGAAGATGTTCAAAATATTATAAAAGATTTTGACATGTCGAAATTTAACAATAAAACCGTATTAGTTACGGGTGCAACCGGTTTGATAGGCAAGCTTTGCGTAAAGAGTTTACTTGAATGCGATTATAAAGTAAAAGTAATTGCACTTGTGAGAAATTCTGACAAAGCAGAAAAAATCTTCGGGCTCAATTCGGATTTGGAACTTCTTGTTCAGGACATTAATGATAAGATTTCAACGAATTCAAAGGCAGATTATATAATTCACGCAGCAAGTGTTACATCATCAGCAGATTTTGTAAACAAACCTGTCGAAACAATTATGACTTCAATTGAAGGAACAAAAAATGTTCTTGAATATGCAAAGAATAATGGTGTTAAAGGGATGGTTTATCTGTCATCATTAGAGGTTTACGGAATCCCGACTTCTGTTGAAGTAAAAGAAAATGATTACGGTTTTATGGATATTTTGAACCCCAGAAGCAGTTACTCTGAGGGAAAGAGAATTGTTGAAACTCTGTGTGTTTCTTATGCAAGTGAATTCGGTATTCCGGTTAAAATTGCAAGGCTGGCGCAGACTTTTGGTGCCGGAGTCGATAAAAATGACAATCGGGTTTTTGCTCAATTTGCAAAAAGCGTGATTCATAAAGAAAATATAATACTGCACACAAAAGGTGAAACAGCCAGAAACTATTGTTACACAACTGATGCAATCAGGGGAATATTTACTATTCTTACCGAAGGTGAAATTGCTCAAGCATATAATATTGCGAATAAAAATACCTATATAACTGTTGCTGATATGGCAAAAACATTAGAAAACACATACACAAAAGTAGTATTTGATATTGACGGGAAAAACAGAGGCTTTAATCCGACAATGAAAATTTTTCTAAATACCGATAAACTTGAAGCGCTGGGTTGGAGCGCGAAAATTGATTTGGCTCAAATGTTTGAACGAACAATAAAATCTATGCAGGAAGAATAAAATGGAAAAATTAAAAAATATTGAATTTATAAGAGTATTTTTAATTTCCGTTATCGTCTTATTGCATACAACTGCTTACGGTTCTTGGTCATTATTGGTAAATTTTCCCGATATACCTCAGCTGAAGATTTTTCATAATATATTTATTCAGGGGAATAACAGCGTAGAAGGATTTTTTATCATTGCCGGCTTTTTACTTGTATATACCCTCAAAAATCAATCCGTAAAGGATTTTATAAAAAAGAAATATATAAGATTATCTCCTGTTATAATTTTTGCGGTTTTAATGTGCATAATTGCATCATTTTGGCACGCAATAAAACTTCGTTTTTGGGATGATATACTTGTGGTTTTATTATTAAATAATTTTGGGATTTGCTTGGCTCACGGTACAACTCCGACATTGTGGTTTACATCCGCATTATTTGCCGGATTGCTTGTATATTTTTTAATTTTAAAATTTTTTACAAAAAATATAAAAGGAATATTACTTATACTACTGCCGATAATGGCTTACGGAATTTTGGAATACTTTCAACACGGAAGTTTTTCGACCCCGCATAAAAATTATATGTATATTTTCAACGTGGGTTTTCTTAGAGCAATCGGCGGGATAGGAGTCGGTGCAATTGCAGCTCATATTTATAAAAGGTACATTGATAAAGTTAGAAAAAAAGTATTTAATTATATTGCAATTCTAGGAATTAATATCGCAGAATTTGGTCTATTAAGTTTTGTTGTCTGGTGGCTCATTGTTCCCCACAGACAGCTTAACTGCATATATTTTGTATTTGCATTTGTCCTTTTACTTTTGGTCTTTGTTTTTGAAAAAGGTATAATTTCAAAAATAACGAATAAAGATATATGGGTAAAACTTGGCAAATACCAGTATTCAATATATGTTATACACTCTGTGGTCGGCAAAATTTTAATTAACACTGCATGGTTGACCCATCCCGATTTTGTAAAAAATCATCCTTATAGTACAATATCAGTAATAATTTTAGCAATTTTAGCATCAGGATATTTTACGTATAATTTCGTTGAAAAACCTTGCTGCAAGTATCTGAAAAAATTTTTATAAAAATGAGTATATTAAATAAACTTAAAACTAAATTTGATGAAAAATACGGAAACGATGAGAATTATCACAGTCTTTCAATGATTTTGCCGTATTTTAAGCCGTATTTAAAAAGGACATTTTTAGCACTCGGATTGGCAATTCCAATAGGTGCTCTTGATGCTGTTATAGCACTTGCCCTAAAGCCATATATGGATATTGTAATGATGGATAAACACATGCAATCAGCATGGTATCTCCCGATTTTGATTGTACTATTCACAACGGTTCAGGGCGGTTTGAACTATCTTGCCACATATATGAATGATTGGGTAGGAGGCAAAGTTACAAATGATTTAAAAATAACTCTTTATTCAAAACTTATGCGTCAAGCCCCGGGGTTTTTCGAAAAACAAACATCAGGAAAAATTTTAAAAGCCTATAACAATGATGCCGAAAAATCCTGCAGCGGATTACTAAGTAACATGAAAACCTGTATTTCCAGATTTTTTTCATCATTGTCACTTGTCGGAGTTTTATTTTACAATTCATGGAAGCTTGCAATTATTGCGGTATTCGTACTTTCATGTGCTATGATTCCGCTCGTAAAAATAAAATCTGCAATAAAAGACGTATACAATCGTTCTGAAGGCGAAAACGCAAAAGTACTAACTACATATAATGAAGCTTTTTCAGGGAACAAAGTTATTTCTGGATACAATTTGTATGATTTAAAAGAAAGCCAATTTAAAAAACTGGTTAATACAGTTTTTGGACTAAAAATGAAAATTACTCAACATGTAAGTTGGCTTTCACCATTAATGCATATTATTGTATCAATCGGCATCGCACTGGTAATCGGTCTTGGCAGCTATTATATAGTCAAAGGAGAACTCAGTGCGGGGCAGTTTGTATCATTTATTACCGCTCTTATAATGTTATACACTCCGATTAAGGGTTTGGGAAATAATGCAAAAAATATTTCTACCTGCCTTTGCGCAATGGAAAGAGTGGTATCCAAACTTGAAAAAATCCCTGCAATCAAAGATAGCGAAGGTGCAGTTGATTTTCCTGATTTTAAAGACAAAATCGAATTTAAGGATATAAAATTTTCGTATGTAAAGGGCAAGCGAGTATTAAACGGGATAAGCCTTGAGGTAAAAAAGGGCGAAACAATCGCATTTGTCGGAAATTCAGGCGGGGGAAAAACTACCCTTGTTAATTTACTGCCGAGATTTTATAATGTCAAAAACGGAGATTTAACTTTTGACGGAGTTTCGGTTAATTCAATTAAGGTTGATTCACTGCGACAAAATGTTGCGGTTGTTTTTCAGGATAATTTTCTGTTTGAAGGTACGATAAGAGATAATATAGCTATAGGGAATCTCAATGCTACAGATGATGAAATATGGCAAGCGGTCAAAGAATCGTATCTTGAAGAATTTGTAAATTCGCTTGATAAAGGATTGGATACACAAATCGGAGAACGGGGAATGCTCTTATCAGGCGGTCAAAAACAGCGAATAGGAATAGCAAGAGCGTTTTTAAAAAATGCTCCGATTCTTGTTCTTGATGAAGCTACATCAGCATTAGACAATCAATCCGAACACATAGTTCAGCAGGCGATAGAAAACCTTATGAAAGACAGAACAGTGTTTGTAATTGCTCACAGGCTAACAACTATTCAAAATGCAGACAGAATTGCGGTTATAAATCACGGGAATTTAACAGAACTCGGGACGCATGAAGAACTAATGAATATCGAAAACGGGGAATACAAAAAATTGTATGATATGCAATTTAACCACTAAGCAATTTGCTTTTGTGCAATGCTATCTTTCATCATGGAAAATACATTCTTTCCTGTAAAATTCTTTTGATTTAAGAATTCTCTATTTGCCGGAGATAGCATATTATCTGTATTTTGTGCGTCTGCTTGTTGTTCTTTTGCGGCTTGAGCTTCTTGTTTTGCCATTCTGCGTTTTGTCAGGTATATATTCAATTTTGGAATACCTACCCCGAGAACGACACCTGAATAGATATAACCTGCCAACTGAGCAAGAGTCAGAATGCCTAATTTTTTCTTAGCAGCTTTATTTTCCCCGAGAGCTTTGACCATTTCACCAAATTTCAAAGCCTTGCCGTTTTGAAATGCTTTTTCGCCCAAAGCAGCATGCAATATTTCATCTCTGGACTTCAATGATGAAGTTCTGATCCAATTCATAATTCCGCCCTTACTTTCTTGCTTGATTAAAGATTTATCAAATGCTTGAGCGACTAATTTTTGAACAAAGTTACCTAATATTAACCAGTTAACAAATCCTAAAACGTCCTTCGTTGCAGATTCTTTTAATTCATTTTCGTTACGGGCAGCAAGAAATCTGGATGCAATAGTTGCACCATATATAAATTTCAACTGGTTGATTGTCGGGGTAAATCCTTTAAATTGAAGATTTTTAAGTAAGTTCTTCGGATTACCGATGGTTGCGATAACTCCTGCACCAAAGACAGCGGCAGTGAGAGCCTTTTCTATCTTGAATTTCAATGAATCATCTTTCTTTCCGCCACCTACAAAGTTATCAGAACCGGTCTTAAGTTTTGTCAACCACATGTTGATAGGTTGGGTAGAGCATCCTACAATTGTTGCGATGAGAACACCCACAATAGAGCGTTTCATATTCATACTCTTTAATGCTTTCAGGAACTTATTGGAACCGATATCTGCAGCTTCTTTGAATGCTTCGACAACCTTATCCTTAGTAAACATTTTCGATAATTTAAATGTATTTTCGGTAATGGTTGAAATTGCATAGCGTGATGAATGCGCTCTTTCCCCATTTTCTGCTACAATTCTGAAATTATTTTCAAGATTATTTGAAGAAGTCAAAATTTTATTAACTTGATAAGTTGCTTCTTTACTCATCTTTTCGCCATTTTGGACTTCTTGTTCTATGATTTTTGCAGCTTTAATAATATCGCTTTCTTTAAATTTTACCCACTCCGATCCGTTATGAACTTCATAGTTGGAAAGTGATTTTTTAATCCTTTCTAATAGAGGATTTTGAGTATTTTCAGGCATTTTTTCCTGCCAAATTTTACCCATCATATCAATTGTTTCAGAATCAGCAAAAACAGATGCCGCTTTCAAATCATCCTTGCCTAATCCGAAAGCTTTATTTACTCCCATCGCAAGAGCAAGTCCTGCAAGGGTACCATACAAACCTACAGAAGAATCGTTGATTGTCCCCATGCTTTCTCTGCGTGCGGTTTCCATACCTGCATCAACACCACGTCCAAAGTCGGTTAAAGTTCTTGGCAGTACCATACAGAAAAAGTCAACAGCATTTGCGCCCCATGCCTGATTTGTATCAAGAAATCTCAATAATTCCGTAGGCCAGCCGGTAAATGAGGGATTTTGAGCATTTTTTGTATGAGGGGTACCATTGTGACATACTCCATACTGATTGCTATTAAACTGTCTGTAATTGTTATTTATAATCATTTACGCTGCCTTTTCCGACTTGTCTAACGAAAACGCTTTAAATGCGGGAACTTTTGAAGGATTACCCTTGAATTCTTCAAAAGCTGCCAGAGCCTGAGCCTGTTTCTGGGCTAATTCCTTTTGCTTTTTGTTAGTTTGGGTTCTTGTATATAACGGGATAAATAGTCCTAATGATAATAATGAGAATGCAATGTTGCCTGCATGACACCATGCTCTTAAATTTTTACTCTTTGTTCTCAGTGCTTCATCTTTGATAGCATTTAGTTCATCCGATGATTTCATTGTTGTATGTTTAGCCCAATGCCATAATTTTTGCAATGCATTAGCATTTGGTTTTTCTTCTTTTAATTTATTTATTAAAACAACATCTTTTGAATGTTTTTGAATAAATGTAGCAATAGCTTTTGCCGCATAATCACCTAAGAAATAAAAACTTGAAAATGTGGCTATATCTCGTATTGTATTTTCTTTTAATTCGTTGGAATCCTCAGATGCAGCTATACGGCTTGAGAATGTTGCAGCTGAAATAATCCTTGCCTGATCCATAGTCGGGAAAATATTTTTAAACTGGAACATTTTAATACTTGGTCTGTCTAACAGCATTGATAAACCTGCAACCGCCCACATTAAAGGAACTGCAAAGAATTTTTCCGCAGTAAGAACTTTTTGTTCTTCAGGTGTCAGGTGTCTGTCTTTGTCATCGTTATAGATAGGAGCTCCGGATTTACCTGAAAGTTTATGCGTTATCCAACGGTTAATCGGTTGAGCAGAAATTGCAAGAGGAATGATTAAACCAAGCAAACCAAAGGCGCTCTTTGCATTTACAAGTTTTTTTGCTTTACTTACATATTTTGCAAATTCTTTAGATTCAGGAGCAAGATTTTCTTGAACAGTACCTCTTAAAATATCACTGCTGCTGTCAAGCAAATGTTTTAAACTGCTTGTAGAATAACCTTTTTGCTCGTTAAATTTTATATTTTCAGCAATACCTGTTTTGTTAACGATATAATTGTACAAATCATCCGTATAGTTCTTATGCGATTTTATTCCGAAGAAATTCTTAAATCCCTGAACAAACTTATTCTTAGATATAATTTCTTCTTTGTTGTCGGTCAGGATATTATTTGCGGCTTTTCGCAACACATTTTCATATTCGGCATCATTTGATAATAAATCTTTAAATGCTTTTTCTTTTTCACCGTCAACTCCGCGCAAATCCATTATCATATTTTTCAGAGTTGAATAAATTTTTTCTTCCTTATCCTTGCCCTGAGCAGACGCAAAATATTTGCTGATATTATCAATCGCTTCACCGTTTGCCCAGGATTTTGTAAGATTAGATCTATCAAATCTGCCCATTATAGGTCTGTTAAGAAGTTTAGCAACACCGATGACAATAAAACTCGGAATCAAACAGTTAATAATAAGCCCTGAAGCTTCTCGTCTGAATGCTTCAAATCCGCCAAAAATATTTAAATGTCTTTTTGATTTTTCGCCGTTTTCGCCCTTCTTTTTAGACCCGATAAATGTTTCAATAAAAGTTCTTGGCAAGATAGCAGTAGTCATATCCAAAAAAGAAACATTAATCATCGGATTTGCTTCACAAGTTTGAATTGTTTTCAGCACAACATCACCCAAACCCGTAAACACAGGAGTTTGAACACTCTTACCCGTACCTGTTTGGGTTTTGGGGCTTCTATTATTACTATTTACACTACCTAATTCAACTTTATTTATCATATACTGCTTATTTACGACTACACTGCCTTCTAAATTATAACCAAAGTACATATTAATTAAAAGTTCGGCAAAATAAAAATTGCGTGTTTTTTGTCAAATATAAAGTTTTTGTAAAGAACAATTTTTGCATAATTTTCTAAAAATAGGTATTTTTAGAATGATTTTTTGCTAAAAAAGTAAAAAAAACACTCATTTTTTTCAAAAAAAACGCTCAAAAACGCTAAAAATTCATCTAAAAATTATGTAAATTTTTGTAACAATTATAATATTAATAACAAAAAAGAGGACAATTTTGTCCTCTTTTTACGAAATTATGATTTTTTAATATTAATATTGATTTGCTTTGACGGTAAAATTGAAATTGACCGTAACTTCATCTCTTGGAAATGAAAGCGGGAGTGGAGGAAGCGGAGAAGCCTTGCGTAGAGCCATAAGAGCTGATTCATCGACCTCTTTATTGCCTGATGACTGCGCAACCTGCTCGTTTTTAACATGCCCATTCTTCATGATTGTGAATCTGAGCACAACCTCAGAATTAGCATTTACTGCCGGAGGCTGCCATTTAGAGCTGATTTGATTATGCATTTCCTGCAGATACGGCTGAAATTCGGGGCTGGCAGAACCCTGCGGGCTTTGTCCCTGTCCTTGCGCCTGCTGTTGACCTGAATTATTATTCATAATTCCTTTCAATTCGTAAGTACGATTGCCAAAGACAATACCAAGAGTAATAAGCAAAAAGGCAACCCCCATAAAAATCAAAAAGCCTTTGGTCAAACTATCCATGCCTTTTTTCTGTTCTGACATATATATCTCCTTTACTTAAATAATTTTGCTATTGAATCTGTATAATTTGGTCTTAAAATTCCTTTTTCAGTAATGATACCCGAAATAAGCTCATTTGGAGTAACATCAAACCCCGGATTAATTATATTTACGCCATCTGCACAAATCTTTTTATCGTTTATTATTGTAACTTCATCGTGCGAGCGTTCTTCTATCACAATTTCATCTCCTGTTTTAATTGAAATATCAATAGTTGAAAGCGGGGCTGCAACATAGAAGGGGATATTGTGATATTTTGCCGCAATTGCGACTGTGTATGTTCCGATTTTGTTTGCAGCATCACCGTTTGCGGCAATTCTGTCAGCTCCGACACAAACCATATCTATCATCCCTTTTTTCATAAAATATGAACACATTCCGTCGGTAATCAAAGTGACGGGGATTCCATCCATAACAAGCTCTAATGTGGTAATTCTGGCGCCCTGTTGACGAGGTCTTGTTTCATCGGCAAATACTTTAACAGTTGGGTCATTGGCAAATGCAGAACGTACAACACCCAAAGCCGTGCCGTAACCGACTGTTGCAAGAGCGCCCGCATTACAATGGGTCAAAATAGTCGCGCCCTTTGGTACAATCTGAGCACCGTTATCACCGATTTTTTTGTTAATCTCAATATCTTCAAGTTCCAATCTTTTCCCGTTATCGGTCAAAGTCTTGATTAAATCTTTAATATCACCCTCGTAAGATTTTATAATTTCTTTTTGTTTTTCCACAGCCCAATATAAATTTACGGCAGTCGGACGGGAAGAAACGATATAATCGGCTTTTTTTAATAATTCCGATTTAAATTCATTTAAGGATAAACCTTTTTTTGCAAGTTCCTGAGCATACAAAACAACGCCATGCGCCCCGGCAATCCCGATAGCTGGCGCCCCTCTTACAATCATGGTTTTTATTGCATCATACATTTCGTCCCCGGTTTTTATATCAACATAATTAAATTCATAAGGGAATTTTGTCTGATCAACCATTCTTGAACAGTTATTAACCCACTCGATTGTTCTGATTTTTGATTCAAAATTTGTCATTTATATATCCTCGCTAGAATGTTTTCGCTCATAAATATCACGTATTAAATTTATTATATAATAAGTCAGAAATCCTGAAAAAGCATTTGTAGTCGCAGTTAAGACACCTACAAACAGAATTAAAACAATTAAAAGCCAAATTGGTGAATTTATGATGGCAGCGGTCAAAAAATAATTGGTTGTAAATTTAAATACAACGTACAATAATGCCACAATTATACAATAAGCAAAAGCAAAGGTTATATTTGCGAAAAAGCCTGATATAGCGCCGTTTATTATACTGTCTTTACCTGTTGTAATATCACATTTCCCTGCCATTATAAGAAACAACATTACAAACGGAGCGCTTAAAAACAAGACCGCAAATAAAGCAAGCCCTCCGATAAAAGGAATAGCTGCAAAAACACCGAAAATCAGGCCTGCAATCAGACTACAAATTGATATATGTTTCAACATAACCTTGTTCATAAAAATATATTATCATTTATATGCCAAAAACTCAATTTTTATATTTATCAAGCAAAGCATTGCTTCTTGTATATGAAATTGCTATTGCTATCGCATCGACAGTATCATCGAGCTTAGGTAAAGAATCAATACCTAAAGCAACTTTTACCATTTGCTCCACTTCTTTTTTTGTTGCGCGTCCGTAACCTGTTAAGATTTGTTTAACTTCAATTGGTGTATATTCATACACAGGAATAGAAAATTCATTCAACGCAAGTAAGATAACCCCTCTTGCATGCGCCACAGGCATAACAGTCGTATAATTTCTGAAGAAAAAAAGTTTTTCAATAGCGCAAATGTCAGGTTTATAAGTTGAAATAATTGTGCGCAAATCCTGATAGATTTCATTTAATCTTTCCCCTTCAGATTTGTCTTTTGGTGTTTGTATTGAACCGGAATGCAAAAGGCTCAGATTCATACCGTTATAATCCAAAATACAATACCCTACTATTGCCATTCCGGGGTCTATTCCTAAAATTTTCATATACTAATTATAAAAATATTTAATTTTATTTAAAAATTCCGTAACATGTTGTTACATTACAGCAAAATAAGTCAATTATCGAAAATAAATATACTTTATATATACATAAGGGGGATATTTAAGAATGATTCATTGGAATTACATACAGCCTATATTTAGCAGGAGTATCAGCTCTTTTCACGTGCCGACATTGACATCCGTAAATGCCCCGATATTACAATATTTACCATTTGGGACAACTACGGCAAGACCATATATTTCGCATATTATACCATCCGGTCGGGAAATGACATCCATTTCAAATTCATTTAACGATTGGTTCAATATCTCATTACCGCCATTGAGATATTTTTCACTCCCAACTTTTTCAAATTTTAAATTTCCAACTTTAAGTTTCACAAATATGTGGAATAATTTCAAAGTTGGTGCAAGTTCGCTTTATAATTCAACAAAAAGTATTGCGTCATCTGCGCTGACAGATATGAAGGATTTTGCTTCAAGAATAATATCAGGAGCAAAAAAATATATAGGTTATAACAGGGCTGACGGTTCATACAAAAAATTTACGGATGGCAGAGATGAAAAATGGTGCGCAGATTTTGCAACTTATGTCGCAAGAGAAAACGGTTCAAATATTCCTCACTTCAGCGGAGTATCAGACATTTTAAAATGGGGGAACGACAATAACAGATTTTCAACCAAAGCAAAACCTGGAGATATAATTATATTTAAAGGTGTTAACAAAAAAGGGAAACAAGTATCTCACACAGGCATTGTTGAAAAGGTTGAAAACGGCAGGGTTTACACAATCGAAGGTAATAGCTCAAATAAAGTCGCTACACGCAATTATGCATTAAACGACAGTCAAATTACAGGATATGTATCTGTTGCCTAAAAAATATGCCCGGGGGGAGTCAAACCCCCGACCTTGGGCTTCGGAAACCCACGCTCTATTCGTCTGAGCTACGGACACATAAAA
>CACXFH010000103.1 GCA_902766975.1 uncultured bacterium
TCTGCTCGCTCCTCGCTGAACCCAAAATAGGGTTAAATCCCACTATTACACACAAAATAAAAACGAGCATACAAAAATGTATCCTCGTTTTTATTCGGCGGTAACGGGAATTGAACCCGTGTTTGCAGAATGAGAATCTGCCGTCCTGACCACTAGACGATACCGCTATGCGCCACTCCATTATATGCCAAAAAATATTTATTTCAATACAATATATTAAATCTTTTCACACTGCAACGCAAATTTTTCATACTCACAAATCAATTTCCCATATTTGTTCGAAACAATTTCGGCAAGAATAAGTAAATGCGTGCAATCTTCTATATTATCTCTCGAACACAAATCCAGCCCCTGACGCAAACAAGTCAACAGCATTTCAATATTATTCATTTCTTCATATATTTTTTCCGCCTTATTAATGTCTCTTTTCATAATGTATTCCATATTAAATTTAAAATATTACATATTTACTTGTAATATTTACAATAATACAATATTGTAAATTGATTGTCAATAACTCATAATTATAATATGAATACAAGAGCATTGGGTTTAAATATTAAAGCTGAAAGAAACAGAAAAGAATTTTCTCAGGAAAAATTAGGAGAATTGGTGAATTTAAGCACAAATTCTATCAGCTTAATTGAGAAAGGTAAACAAATTCCAAACGCCATAAATCTGTATTTAATTGCCAAGGTTCTTGAAGTTGATATTAATGAATTATTTAAGGGTATTGAATGATGAAAAAGTTTTTTATTTATTTTTTAATAATTTTTAGCGGATTGTTTTTCTTTGGGATGAAGTCTTTTGCTGTCGGAAATTATGGTCCGAATTGGGAAAAATCCGTAATCAAAGTTTATATCCCCGAGGACAGCTATCAGGGAATGATGCAGCGTGCATTCCAAAAATGGGTGGAAAAATGCAACGGAAAACTGCAATTTGAATATCTTGATGAACCGCCGGCTGATATTGAAGTCGATTTTTCTGACAAAACTGACGGAACCGACGGGGATATCGGCTCGTATTCTTTGACAGTAGCTGGCGGTTTTATTACAAAGGCACAAATTACGATTGCACCAAATCCGACAAAAAATTCGAATAATTTGATTTACACCGTAATGTTGCATGAAATCGGGCATGCACTGGGGCTTCAGGATACTCCGAGAAAACTCAGTATTATGAGTACACCTGTTACTGAAGCTCAAGATTTTTCAAATACAGATATTCTGCGGTTATTTCACATTAACGGATGGTCATATATTGTGAAAGATGACAAAAAACCGTTAACGCCGCCAAGTAATCCCGTAAACAGCAAATAAAGCACGCACATCATTGTCTTGAATATCCTGATGTATTGCAATGCCTAAATTTGTATTTGCAAACATTATATCTCCATATTTTTTTGAATGCCCGAGTCCCAAACTGTGACCGATTTCATGACGCATAACGGCATATACTTGTGTGTTACTCAGCAGTAACCCTTTAGGACGTCTTTTGGCTATATATATCTTTGAATGCATTTTGCCATTTTCGGTATAATTCTGAGCGCAACCCATGGCATCTATATTCCCGCAGTAGCTTTCAAGATTTTTTTCAATAAATACAACATCAATATCCGAATCCTCAGGAGTATTAGCCACCTTAAAGATAAATTGATTTTTTGTTTTTGTCTGCCACTCTTTGAATGCCTTAACCATCAATGATGTCTTATCATCGCCCTGAGGTATATAAACCGAAATATTCTGCCTGTTTGTCCAACGCCAATCCTCAAGAGCTAAAGTACATAATCCTGCATAAAAAATTAATAGCAAACTTAAAAATATTTTCTTCATATTATTTCATCCCATATAAATCATATAGAGTTTGGACATCTTCGGGTAAAATTTCCTGTCCTTCAGCCATTTCGGAATTTGTTCCGGCATACATCAGGCTCTTTGGATTTTTTGAATGTTCCAAACCCAGTGCATGACCTATTTCATGGAGCATAATTGTATATACTTCGTTTTTGGTCATAGGTTTGCCATGCATATCATAAATTGATATATAAATCTTTGTTCCCAGTATTCTTTTATTCCCGTACAACGTTTTTGCAGAAGCGTATTTAGTGCACCCCAGAGCATCTCCGTTTTTGCAGATATCACCCATACCGGATTCAATAAAAATAACTTCAATATTTGCGGTGCTTTTTGTTCCGACAAATTCAAAAGAAAATTTACCGTTTGTGTGGCGCTGCCAATCCATAAATGCATGTTGCATAGTAGTCGAAAGCATATCTTTTTTGGGAATGTAAACTTTTAACCCCTGAGTTTTTATCATAAGCGGTTTTACATCAGAATTTGTTGGCGCAGGCGGTAAAATAGCATTTACACTTGGAATATCTAAAAAAAGTATGAATAAAATCCCAAAAATAATTGCAAAAATCTTTTTCATATTAATATTATTTACTTTTTTTTTAAAAATATAATATTATTAAGAATTTACTTATAAAAAATTTACATAATTTTGTTGAAAATTTGAACTTGATTAACCTATAATGAGTTTAGCAGGGGATTTGATGAGCAAGGAAATTTCTACAATATCAGAAAACACACCGACACATAAAAAATATGTGCTCAAAAAGCGTGAGGCAAGAAAAACTGATTATAAAGTGAATTACGCTCAGGATTTGAATGAAAAGCAGCTTGAAGCCGTAATGTCCAATGACGGAGCCTTACTTGTAATTGCAGGTGCAGGTTCAGGCAAAACCAAGACTTTGACATATCGTGTTGCAAGGTTGATTGAGGATGGTATTGCGCCAAATAATATTTTACTTTTAACTTTTACCAAAAAAGCCGCTCACGAAATGCTTTCTCGTGCGTCACTGGTGTTGGACGAAAGATGCGAAAAAGTTGCAGGGGGAACTTTTCATTCTTTTGCTAATGTAATTCTGCGTAAATACGCATCTGCGTTAAAATTAAAAAATAATTTTACCATTATGGACAGAAGTGATTGCGAAGATGTTATAAATCATATTGTCGGGCAGATGTTTCCTAAAAAAGAAAAAAGATTTCCTAAAAAATCAACTTTGCTTAATATGTATTCAAAAAGCGTGAATAAAGTAATTCCTGCAAAAGAAATTATTGAAAATGAATTTCCCCAATTTGAACATTGCATTGATAAAATTATTGAAGTTCATAAAAATTATGTAGCGTATAAGAGAGAAAATTCAATTCTTGATTATGATGATTTGCTTGTATATCTAAAAATTTTGCTTGAAAATAATGATTCTTTACGGCAAAAAATTTCAGGGGAATACAAATATATTATGGTGGATGAATATCAAGATACTAATACCCTTCAGGCAGATGTAGTAAAACTTCTTGCATCCGTACATGGTAATATTATGGCAGTCGGCGATGATGCGCAAAGTATTTATTCATTCAGAGGAGCAAATTATAAAAATATTTTTGATTTCCCTAAATTGTTTAAAGATACTAAAATCATTAAACTTGAACAGAATTATCGCAGTACTCAAAATATCCTAAAACTAACAAACACAATTATAGAAAAAGCAAAAGAAAAATATGACAAAGAATTGTTTTCGCAAATTAAATCACCTGTCAAACCTGCATTAATTTGTGCTAAAAATACCCAAATGGAAGCTGATTTTATTTGCCAAAGAATTTTAGAACTTTTAGATGAGGATATACCTTTATCTGATATCTGCGTTCTTGCACGCAATGCAAGGATGTCTTATTCGCTTGAAATTGAACTTTCAAAACGTGCTATTCCTTATCGAAAATTCGGCGGTCCGAAATTTATGGAAACAGCACATATAAAAGATGTTTTGTCGCATTTGAGAGTTCTTGTTAATCCTGATGATGTTATTAGTTTAACAAGAATTTTACTTCTGCTCAAAGGAGTGGGCAATGCGGCTGTAAATAATATTTTGCCTGTTTTAAAAGGTAATTTTAATCCGGATATAAAATTACTTCCGTCAAATAAAATTACAAGTCTTACACCGCTTTTGAAGATTTTAAATAAAGAACAAGCTAGTATTGCAACCAAAAAACCTGCTGAAATCGTCGAAGAAATTATAAGATATTATCGTCCGATTTTAAAAGACAAATATGATGATTTTAATAAACGTGAAAAGGATTTAGATCATTTTCAATACCTTGCGACCCAATATTCAAATTTAGAAGATTTCATCAGTGATATGGCGCTTGAACCGCCTGAATCAAGCGTCGAAGGGATGTACAAAAATAATATTGATGATGAAACCCTTACAATTTCAACAATTCACAGCGCAAAAGGTCTGGAATGGGATAGTGTATTTATAATCGGTGCGGTTGACGGAAGATTTCCGAGTGCATATTCATTTAACTCAGAAGAAGAAATGGATGAGGAATTGCGCTTAATGTATGTTGCAACCACACGTGCAAAAAATAATTTATATATTACATATCCTGTTGATATGTATGATTATTCAATGAATATGGTTTTATCCAAACCGTCAAGATTTTTAGATAATATCTCCGGTGAAATATTGGAACATTGGGATATTACCGAAGGATAATTCAAAGATTTTACATATCCACTGCTTACAGAATTACAAAGCCGTTTAATCTAAAATTGTTAAATCGCTCCGGCGTTTTTATGACAGAATATTGTTTTTATATAATATTTAAGTTTTTCTTTTATGGAGAGTTCGCTCAACGCTCGTTTAAGGATAGCTTTTTCGACCCCCAAATCCAAGAGTTTTTCTTTTGAATAATTTTGATTTTCTATCAAATATTTCACTGTATAAAAATTGAATTTACATTCTGAATTTTTGGCTGTATCTTTAAGATATTTGTGAATATCATCAATCGTATATGATAAATTCTTATTTTTAAGAGTAGAGTCAATAATATATGATGTTGATTTTGACTCATCTTGTTCATAATATTTTAAACTGTTACTCAATATGAAATCCAAATTCGGTTGATTTGTTATCCCTAATGACTTCATCGCTTCTTTAGGAACTTTGTTTAAATCTTCGTATACATTCCAAATCTCCTTGCATTTTTTATTCAAAAATTCTTTTGCACTTTTAAACTCTTTCAAATGCCCATATTTATTTTTGAGATATTTTATTCTTTCAACTGAATTATTATCTATTGCAACAGCAAGTTCTTCGGTTATTTTTCTTTCCAAATTGTCATACAAATTATCGTTCTCAAACAATGCCTGATAAGGATTATTTTTTTGAGGAAATGAACACAAAACAGCAGAAGCCAGAGTTTTTGGACTTGTTGAAGGCAAGGAAATATCTGCACTTAATTTCAAAGTGTAATGTTTTGCCATAATATTACAAATTTCTTCTACCGTTTTTCCCATATATAACTAACCTTTTACATTTTTCGCACAATTGCGCAAAAATGTATTTTACCTACATATATATAAAGTATTTAGGGCGGTAAAAATTGCCTTTTATTTACAAAATTTTATAATTAATTTAGGTAACTATATAGAAGTTACCACAAAATAGGGCTGAAGTGACTATGCACACTGTTCCAGTCTGTTAAGAAAGTTGTACAGATTACCGACAGAACAGCCGTAATATAATGTAATGAACTTGCACACACACTTGATTTTTTGAATCAAATCGTACATAATGTAATTAGAAAGTCATTATACCGAACTCTTTGGATGATTCCACGGACCTTTGAATGAAGGGTATATGCTTTAGCATATGTAGGTATTATGGCTTTTTATTTTTTTGCAAGATTTTTGCTCGGTTGGTATAACCACAAATTTAGGTTTTTGTAGCCATTTTTATCTGTATTAAATATCAAATCTTTTTTGCCTATTTTATTGCATATATACATTGCAAAAGCTGATTTGTGTTGACTTGCATCGGTTAATAAATGTTTTTTATTATAATGATAACCGATTGCTCCCATAATTAAATCTGCAAATTGTATCAAATTATAGGCATTTGAATTAACAAATTCTAAAACTTTTACATCTTTGCCTTTATCTATTGTTCTTTTTCCTTGTTTGTTTATTGGATGCATATCTTTTTGCAATAGCTGTTTTAAGGTTTCTCCTCTTGATTTTTGTCTGTTATTTCGTCTGTCAAGATATATGTAATATGGAATATTAATTTTTGAGTTCCGCCTAAGAAGTTCATAGTAGAATATATAAAAACCTAATTCTGCATCTTTGTTAATATTTTCTTTTAGGTTAATTTCTTTTCTGTCAATAATAATGCAGTTAAACTGTAAATTGTATTTGAAAAATATATCAATGAATTTATAATACTGTTCCAATGTCTTCTTTGAAATATTTTTCCAATTAAATTTTGTATTCTCATTCCAACCGTTTTCTTGTTTGAAATTTTTACATTCAGCCACTACCTGCAAATAAGTCGGCTCATCAACCCAAATTCCACCAATTAGCATATATCTGGATTTATCTGTATTACTCTCATCCGCAAAAATATAGTGTTTCAACTGCTTTCCTCTGTCTATCCTTATTTTACCATAAAAAGAGATTAATTATACAAAGCATTTTGCCATAAATTTGCAACTATCCTGCAACAAAATAAAAAATTTAGACCCTATTATTGAGATGGAATCTCAATTAATGAAACTTATTTAAGTTTGTGGCAACTGCTATATATAGTTACCTTAATTTAAATATTTACATTCTCCTACACCGACAGATTCTTTAGTCCCAAAATCCGGATTATCATATTCAATGCGGGATGAAACAGTAATTTTCATATCTTTACGGTCAATTTCAATATGAGAAGATATCATTGAAAAATCAGTCATAGTCTGCTCGTTATATATAATTTTGTCATCTGCGTAATATGCCAAACCGTTGATAAAATCCTTTTCAAGATAGATATTATGATATTCATCATCAAGCCTGTACGTTCTGTGATAGCCGTTTACAGCTTTTTCTTTATCACCTTCAAAAACGGTTTCGACAATTTCACAGCGCATTATTTTCATTTTGTCAAACTCGGGAACATACTGATCCGCAAAGCAAAAAGAAACCGGAAACAATAATATAATTAAACCTGAAAATATCTTCTTCATTCAAAGATTTTAACACAATAAAGGTCTTTTTACAAAATTTAACACTTTATTTATCCATAAACTTGCAAAATAGTATTTTTAGGGTATCATAGTAAATGTTAAAGATTCAGAAAGCTAGAAAAGGAATATAAATTATGGCAAAATGTTGTGAAATATGTGGGAAAGCTCCAAGAAAATCTGCTGACAGATCATTTTCTATGAAGCAAAATGTTCATACACAAGAACCTAATTTACAATCTGTAAAAGCAGTTGTAAACGGTAGTGTAAAAAGAATCAGAGTATGCACTTCCTGTATTAAAGCAGGAAAAGTTACAAAAGCCTAATCGGATTTTCAAAATTTTATTTACAAAAAACGGCGCAAAATTGTGTCGTTTTTTGTTGGTTGAATTTAATATTCAATCTTTGTTCATGCTAAAATTGTAATTGCATGCAGTATTTATAAGAGGGATATTATTATGGCAAATAAAGTTGTTATCGGCGCTCAGTGGGGCGATGAAGGGAAAGCGAAGATTACGGATTTACTGGCTCAGGATGCTGATTTGATAATCAGATATCAGGGAGGATGTAACGCAGGACATACAGTTGTTGCACACGGTAAAACATTCAAATTTCACCTTATTCCGTCAGGTATTTTATATAAAGGAAAAACCTGTTTAATCGGTAACGGGACGGTTATTTTACCCGAATATTTTGAACAGGAAATCGAAGGGTTAAAAAAAGAAAATATCGACCTTTCCGGTTTGAAAGTCAGTCCGCTTGCGACAATAACAATGCCTTGGCACACCGAAGTTGACGGATATAGTGAAGATAACGCTAAAAAAGGTAAAATCGGCACTACAAAAAAAGGAATAGGACCAACATATACTGACAAAATGGCAAGAATTGCATTAAAAATTGAGGATTTGTATTCCTCCGAAGCCCTAAACGAAAAACTGGATGTAATTCTTCCGTTAAAAAATAAACAATTAAAAGAAGTTTACGGTTTAAAAACTTATACAAAAGAAGAAGTTTTATCTTTATGCGAAAAATATGCAAAGATTTTTGAACCTTATGTATGTTTTGAATGGCAAGAAATGCTCGATAAATTCAAAAAAGAAGGTAAAAAAGTTTTGTTTGAAGGAGCCCAAGGGGTAATGCTTGATGTTGATTTCGGAACATATCCGTTTGTAACAAGTTCAAATCCCGTCGGCGGCGGGGCATCGACAGGCTCAGGCTATGGTCCAAAAATGATTGATGAAGTTATCGGTGTTGCAAAGGCTTATGTAACAAGAGTCGGGGAAGGTCCGTTTGTAACGGAATTGACAGACGAAATCGGCGATACAATAAGAGAAGTCGGACATGAATTCGGGGTAACAACAGGACGCCCAAGACGCTGCGGATGGTTTGATGCCGTTACAATGAAATATGCATGTCTTGTTGGCGGTTTGACTTCTGTTGCGCTGACCAAAATTGATGTTTTTGACAAATTCGATGAAATAAAAGTCTGCACGGCTTACAAAGATAGCCGCAACGGTAAGATTTATACATCATATCCGACAGATGTTTATATTCACAAATATTTAGAACCTGTTTACGAAACTCACAAAGGGTGGGGGGTAAATATATCAGGGATTCGTAATTACGAAGAATTACCGCTTAATGCAAGAAAATATCTTGAAAGACTGGAAGAAATTCTTGATACCCCGATTTCAATAGTTTCGGTCGGTCCTGACAGAGAACAAACTATTTTCAAGGCATAAATAAAAAAGGTGCGAAATATCGCACCTTGTAACTAATTTTAATTTAGTTTTTTATATATATGTTTTGATGAATTGATAAATGAAATAAATCAATCAATTTCAATTATAAAACAAGACAGATTAAAACTTGAAAAAACATACAAAATTTTAAAAACTTTGGCAGAATAATTTTACAAATTGATATTGTTCCAAAAATAAGTATAATAGTATTACCCCTCTACCTTTGGGAGAGGGTAGAAAATCAAAACGAGAAACGAGTTTTAGATTTTCGGGTGAGGTTTCAATTTAAAAAAGAAACTTCCCCTCGCCCACAGCATCATTTTGGTGGGAGAGGGTAGAAAATCAAAACGAGAAACGAGTTTTAGATTTTCGGGTGAGGGTACATGGACAACACAATTGATACAAGCGCAATAGACGATTTAAAACAGCGAGTTAAAAATAAACTCGACGAAACACAACTGTTTACATATCGAGGTTCTGTTTCAAAGCTTTTGGGGTTAACTGTTGAGGTTAAACTTCCGGGGCTGAAAATAGGGGACTTATGTTTTATTGAAACTTATGACGGGAAGCAAAAGCCGGCAGAAGTTCAGGCTTTCAAAGGTGAAGTTGCTCAGTTGTCACTTTTGCTTGACGGTGAAGGTATAGGTCAGGGGAGTCTTGTAACTTCAACAGGGCGACCGATTACAATACCTGTCGGGGATTTTTTGCTTGGGCGATTGATTGACCCTATGGGAAATCCGATTGACGGACGCCCGTTAGATATTGAGAATGCACAGTGGCGAAATATTGAAGGACCTCCCCCCGGTCCGTTTGAAAGACCTATTATAACCGAGCAGTTTTCAACAGGTGTAAGAGCAATTGACGGGTGTATGACAATGGGCTGCGGGCAGCGTTTGGGGTTGTTTGCAGGTTCAGGGGTCGGTAAAAGTACACTGTTAGGCATGATTGCGAGAAATTCCGATGCGGATGTAAACGTTGTTGCTCTGATTGGGGAACGTGGCAGAGAAGTGAAAGAGTTTGTGGAAGACGCACTGGGCGAAGCCGGAATGGCAAAATCAGTTCTTGTCTGTTCAACAGGGGATAAGCCGCCATTAATTCGTCAAAAGTGCCTTCTTACTGCAACCGCAGTTTGTGAATACTTTAGAGATCAGGGTAAAAAGGTATTTTTAATGACAGATACGATAACCCGTTGTGCTATGGCAGGTCGTGAAGTCGGATTGTCTTTGGGCGAACCTCCGACGATGAAAGGCTATCCGCCGTCAATTTTTTCTTGGCTTCAAAAAGCGCTTGAGCGTGCAGGAAATAGTGAAAAAGGTTCTATTACGGCGCTTTATACGGTTTTGATGGAAGGGGATGATATTAATGACCCGATTGTAGATATTGTGCGCGGGATTGTTGACGGACACATTTTTTTATCGAGAAAAGTCGCAGAAGCCAATCATTATCCTGCTATAGATGTTTTAGGGAGTATTTCTCGTTTGATGAGTTCAATTGCAGCACCTGAGCATAAACAGGCGGCAGCAAAATTAAGAACAATTATGTCTTTGTACCGTGAAAATAAAGACCTTATTGATGTCGGGATGTATCAGCCGGGGTCAAACCCAAGACTTGATACGGCAATTGAAATGATGCCGAAAATTAATGCATTTTTACAACAGCGTACAGACGAAAGCGTAACTATGGAAGGCACAATCGGACAACTTGTTGAAATGATGCAGGATGTTGAAATTTAGCTTTTACCCCCTGCAGGTTTGACACATTGCTTAAATAACATTGACTATCAAAAATAGCTACGAAGGTATTTTTCTTGTTGTACGGGAGTCAAAAATTCTGAAGTGCTTATGAATAAATGCACCTAATCCTGAAAAGATTGAACCGGCAATGGCGGGATGCTCAGCACTTGATGCCATGGTTTTTGGTGTAGCAACTGATGCGGTTTTAGCGGCAGCACTCGGAACAATTCCAAAAGAATCAACACCGACAGCTTTGGCACTGTATGCAGTTCCCACAACATCAAAACCTGTTGCAAGAGAATTAAACCCGCTTCCGATTGTAACTAATCCTGAGCCTGATGAATTTGCCGCAGAACTAGATGCCCCGGCATAAAGTCCCCTATATTCAGGCGGAATCTTATTCATCATTTGATTTGCTTGTAAAATAATTCTTAAGGATTTTTTATTCTTATCAAAGCTCCAAAATTTACATTATCTGCCTTTTAAATTCTCTTTTTTTACCTTATTTACTGTTCATTAATTTATTTGACTTGTCTAAATCTTCATTTGCGCCATCCATGTCACCCAAATCCAGTTTTACCATCGCACGCATGGAATAGGCACTTCCATCTTCGGGGTTAAGTTCAATCGCTTTGTTATAATCTTCCAAAGCCCCGTCTTTATCCTCCAAATCAGCTTTACAAATACCTCTTAAAACATACGCTTTTTCATTTGTTGCATCAAGTTCTATAGCTTTGCTAAAATCTTCTATTGCTGCCTGCTTTTCACCCATTGAGTTTAATACAGAACCTCTCCAATAGTACAAGAATGATTCGTTGGGGTATTTTTTAATTGCCGCATTACATTTTGTCATAGCGATTTGATATTTTTGGGCATTTACAAGAACACCGATTTCCGTAATCGTTTTATTTGCCTCAGCATCGGATGCAAATACCGCTGAACCCGCAAAACATAAACTCATAATAATACCTAAAATAAGCGCATGCTTTTTCATAATTTATACTCCTTGTTTAACGCAAATATTATATCATATTATTAAATTTTTTGCGATGTTGTTTTTTATTTTTATAAATTTGATGCAAAAAATTGCATACTACAGCCTGACAAAATTTTTTTATGTTTTTTATATGAACTTTGACTGACAAATTCTACTTTTCAACCCGATGTTTTATCGGTTTAATCAAATTGATATACCGGATAAGTCGGGTTCTATACTCGTTTCACTCACAACTGCGTCAGAAGTGATAAATGCCATACTCAACTCTCATATTGCAAAGGGGGGAAATTTATTGTAGTATGGTGTAAAAGAAAGTTAAGGAAGGTTATTATACTATGGCAATAAAAAGAGTTTTGCACTATGGCGAAGAATCATTAAGAAAACCGTCAAAAGAAGTTCATAAAGTATCAAAAAAAATTACCGATTTAATACGGGATTTATTTGATACAATGTATACCGAAAATGGTGTCGGACTTGCTGCTCCTCAAATTGGCGTGAATGTCAGGGTTTTTGTCGTTGATGCTTCAACAAAAGAAGAACCCCTTGAACCAATGGTATTTATCAATCCGAAAATTATAAAAAAATCAGGCGCAATAAAAAGCACGGAAGGCTGCCTGAGTTTTCCCGAGGCATATACGGATGTTGTTCGATACAAAGATATAATGGTAAAAGCAATAAATGAACACGGCAAACCGTTTGTTATGGAGGTAAAAGGCGGAACACTTTTGGCAAGATGTATACAGCATGAAAACGACCACCTTGACGGGATTTTATTTATTGACCATTGCTTAAACCGTTTTGAAGCCGAAGAAGTGCTTCAGAAACACAATCTCCCCTCGATTGACCCCGATAAACTTCTTGATGAGGAGGAATTAAAATCTCAATTATGATAAAAATTGTATTTTTCGGGACCCCTGATATTGGCTTAAAATCGCTGGATTATCTGAATAATTCAAATAAAATTGAAGTTTGCGCTGTTGTAACTCAGCCTGACAAACCTGCAGGCAGAGGGAAAAAATTACAAGCTTCTCCTGTAAAAAAATATGCTCTTGAGAATAATATTCCTGTTTTTCAGCCAAAATCAATCAGAAAAGAACCACAAATTCAGGAGAAATTGAAGGAATTTGAGCCTGATTTTTTTGTCACTTTTGCTTTCGGGCAGATTTTATCTCAAGAAGTTCTGGATATTCCGAAATATGAAACAATAAACCTCCACGCATCACTTTTACCAAGATACAGAGGTGCAAACCCTATTCAGCGTGCAATCATAAACGGAGATAAAGAAACCGGAATTTGCACAATGATTACCGAACTGGGGCTTGATTGCGGTGATATTTGTCAAAAACTCGTCATTCCGATTTCCGATACAATGAATTGTGAAGAATTATGGAATGAAATCGGTGATAAATCACCGAAAATGATTGAACAAACACTAATTGAACTTAAAAACGGTACACTCAAACCTGAAAAACAATGTGAAAACGGGGTTTGTATGGCGCCAAAATTGACAAAAGAAGAATGTCTGATTGATTGGTCGAAATCAAATACCGACATTCATAATCTTGTACGCGGGATATGCAGAAGCCCCGGTGCATATTTTACCCACAACGGCAAGATTATTAAAGTCATTGAAACAAAAAAAGTTGACGGCTCAGGGGTACAAGGGCAAATTGTTTCTCATTCAAAAGAAGGTGTTGATATGGGCTGCGGAGAAGGGCTTATAAGACTTTTGACCGTAAAACCCGAAGGCAAAGGTGAAATGAAAGCAGCAGATTGGTATAACGGGGTAAGAGAATAATGATTACAAAAGGCATTAGAGGAGCAATAACTGTTGACAATAATTGCGCCAAAGAAATAGAAGGTGCGGTTGTTGAACTTTTACAAACCATGATTAAAGAAAATAATATTGATAAAAATCAAATATCACACGCGATTTTTACAACAACAACTGATTTGAATGCAGAATTCCCCGCAAAATTTGCACGAATAAATTTGGGCTGGGATAATGTAGCGATGATGTGTTTTCACGAACTTGACGTGCCTGAGTCGCTCAAAATGTGTTTGCGAATTTTAATCGTATATAATTGCGAAGAAAATTTTGAGCCCAAATTTGTATATTTAAAAGGTGCCGCAAATTTAAGAAAATAAATACACTGTTGGGCTGAAAATCCAACTTATATATAACATTCACATTTGAATACTTATTGTTTATCAAAGTTTATTTGATATCCTAAAATATCAGCAATCAATGCAACCTCATTAAAAGATATTGTCCCTCGATTGATTTTCTGGGACAAACTTCCGGGAGTGTACTTTTTACCGGCTTTTAAAGTCAAAATTTCAGCAAGATCTTTTTGTTTTACATTCTCTCTGCTCAATAAAATCCTTATAATTTCTTTTGCGTTCAGCTTCATAAAATAATTATACTTATATGTGGATTATTGACAAATAAGTAGTTTTAATATATAAATTTATTACACATATATATTATTTCTACATATATGTAGATATTATTTTATCAAAACTTAATAAAGGAGGATTTATGAACGCTAAAAAAATTCAAAAATATGTAAGTTGGGGTTTCTACCCCAACACAGTTTATTATTGGGCGGGAAGCCCAACTTATATATAATATTTGCACTTGAATATTTATTGTTTATCAAGTTTTATACAATAACCTAAAATTGAAATTATCTTTGAAACTTCGTTAAAAGTAATAGTGCCTCTATTTAATTTTCTCGACAATCCGTCAGGGGTATATGATTTATCAGTTTTTTCATTAAGCAAAGATACCAACTCTTTTTGAGTCATGTTTTCCTTTGATATCAATAACTTTACTAAGTCTTTTGCACTAAATTCCATATTCTGATTATATTATATATGCCTATTTATTGACAAATTCGCCGATTATAATTATAATATAGGCATATATTACAATTTATTGTTTAAAACGCCTATTGAAACTTTAATTTACTTTACAATTGGAGGATTTATGAACGCTAAAAAAATTCAAAAAATAGATATGTACATGAAAAAAATATCTTATTACTCTATGTATGCGGACGTACTTGCACGAATTTTAAACGAATTTATAGAAAACGGATACGAAAATCTACGCACTAACGATATGCCAAACTTAACAGAGCTTCTGACCAAATACGTACGCAGAATGAGAACTTACACAATCAACATGAAAGAATGTTGGGAATTTGATTAAATCTTTTCAAAATCCGAAACCGACGGGTCTAATAATCTTCTTCCGACATTTTCGAAAGTTATTGAACAAAGAGTTTTATTTCCGTATTTTATGATTTTCTCTACAACACCGTTACCGTATCTTGGATGAGTAACCTGATCCCCCGCTTTGAAACCGATGTTAGCACCTGAGATATCACTATCAATATCTTCATCCTCTGTTTCATACACAGGAACCACCGGAGTATCTTGTACGTTATCAAAATTCTCATCGTCAAATTCTTCGTCTGAAAAATCTTCTTCCGAATTCTGAATTTCGTTTTGAGAATTTTCTATGAAATCCAAATCATCTTCCGTTAGCTGCTCATTGTCTTGAATCTGAGAATCTTCATGCTGTTGAGAATTTTCAGAGTCGTCCAAAGAATGAAAATCATCCATAAATGACAAATCATCTTCATCATCTTTTGTTTCTATAGCAGTTTCGTCTGCTACTGAAGTTTCATCATCAATAGTTTCGTCTGCAAGGATATTTTCTATCTGAGGGTCAGTATGCAATTCCGGCTCAATTTCGCCTTCTTCAGACTCATAACTTTCAATTTCATGCGGAACTTCCGTTTCTTCTTCTACAGTATTTACAAATTCCTCCGTATCAACTGTTTCAAAAGAATTTTCTTTATCTCCTGCAGCCGTTACAGGTTCTTCATCTCCATATTGCTCTGTTGCTATATCGGAATTATCATAATCTTCTTCATTATCAGATACAAACGATGAAATATCTGCAGATTCATCAGTTTTTGTATTGACATCCTGTTCGGATATTGAAACATGTTTTGGAGCCTCCTGCAAATTGTTAATTGCATATATACTTTCAGCGCTTAAAATATCTTCCTCTATTGCAGGTACAAACCTCTGTCTGTCACCAAATACATCTTCTTTAGTTAAATCCAAGTCCAAATCATCAAGAGATATAATCAAAGGAATCCCTTGTGTTAATTTACCGTATATAATCCCCTCCGACGGATTCAATTTGTTTAAAAACGTATTATAAGCAGCAAAATCATTTTGCATTGTTTGGGGAGCAAATAACATAATATTTTGCGCATGGGATTTTAATTCAGAGGCATACTTATAATTATGACTTGCAAACACGGTAGTAAATACATGATTATGATTTATCAGTCGTTTTACAAGTTTTTTATCCGAATTATCATCAGACAACGGAACAAAGAAATAAACATATTTGTCAAACGTTTCAATTATTTTGTGAACATAGTTTATAATATATTTTTGCAAATCCCCGCTGACATCTTTAATATTAATAACTACACAATTTCTTTCTTTTAATTTTTCAATCAAAATTTTAAATTCATCCGCGTCATTGGCAAATATCCCTGCATCTTTATATTTGAGAAGTTTATTTTTCAATAATGCAAGCTCCGGCATTTGAGTTTCTTTATACTGAGCGGTAACAACATCAATAAAATTCTCAATCGGTAAAAATTCATCATCAAGCGTTGTAATATATTGCTGAACCGCATAAAATATATCCTTAATGACAGCTTTTGTCGGGACATCAACACTTTTTAAGTCATGTTCAAAAATAAAATCTATAAATTCTATATTTAATGGTAATTTAAAATCGTTTGCAATCTCAAGTTTCGGATATTCTTCAAATATTGAATCGGTATCAATTATTACGCTTTTTTCTTTCATTCTGAAAAGTTGTCTTACGCAATTTGAAATGATAGTAGCTTTTTCAAAATCATTTTCACTGAATACCGTAAAATTGTGCTCAAATATAGAGGCATCAACATCTAAAAAATTGGGACACCCGACAATTTGCCCTATTTTTAAATGATTTTCAACGGGCAGTAAATTTAACAATTCAGCAGCGGGCAAATCAACTATATTACTGTTTATACTTGGTGCAGAACCGTCATATTCACTTACAACACCATCTTGAGAAAATGAAAACATTAATTTTGCTACCGCAAAATTATTTACATTATCAGCTTTTAGATTTACATACTGGGCAACATAAGATTTTTCTTCGCCCGTTAATGCAATAAATTGCCCGAGAGTCGGTCTTTCATTATCACTATAAGAAAGTTTTATTAAATTATTCCTGATTTCGATTAATTTCATTTAAATGCCCTCTACATTGATTTTGATTGTACCATGAAAACAACTACCCTTGCCAAAATTATTAAGTTAGTTAACATTTATTGTTTTTTCCATAACGTTATATATTTCAACGGTCAGCGGACAAATTTTCAAATCTCTGTCTACAAGGCTTTTTATTGTTTCTTTATAACATTCTAAAATTGCTTTATTAAGACCATTTTTTTTATATAAATCTTTTGTTATTTTATTTCGGTATTCATCACTTCTTGTACGAAGTTCAATTTTATCCGCAAGAAAAATTATTTTTTCAAAATCATTCATTTCAATCTTGCCCAGAGTATGCCATCTTATTGATGAAAGTATTTGAGCGTCCTTTACTCCAAAAACGGTTTTTGCAATATAACAGCTTGCCGGAGCATGCAAAGTTTTTTTGTTTGAACGTTCATCTTCATCCACATCATCCAAGTATTTATCTATAATTTCAAGTAGTTTTTCATCACTAAAACATTTTGCGCAATCATGCAAAAGCCCTGCGATATAAGCTTTTTCGATGTCTTGGTCAAATTTTTGTGCAAGTTCTCTCGCACACTCAGCCGTTCCCAGCGAATGTTGGTATCTCTTTTCGTTAAGATTTTCTTTTAGCCATTTGTCGGCATCTTCCAAACTAATTTTCATATAATCCATTTTTTGTAATATATTCCTTTACACTGTCACTAATTAAGCCGTTTAAATCCTCGTGATTTTTTATTTTCTCTCTCAATTCCGTTGACGAGATATTTTCAAAAGGTAATGAATCAAAATCAAAATCATAACCTTTTTCTTTTAAATAATTATACTCTAAAGGTGAAAAATTATTTTCTCTTTGAAAAACCAGAAATTTAATCAGTTTTTTCAATTTATCGGTTTCATACCAAGTTTCAATTTGTTTGAATGCATCTGTTCCTATGATAAAATTTATCCTGCCATCAACATCATAATTTTTATATAATTCACAAATCGTGAGATATGTATACGATTTACCATCTCTTTGGTATTCAATATCACTGATTTCGATTTTAGGATTATTCAAATCGTTAACAGCCAATTTTGACATGTTAAGCCTGTGTATGCTCATATTATCTTCATAATCCTTATGTGGCGGCTTATATGCAGGTATTATAAGCAGCTTATCAAATCCGTACTTTTTTATAGCATATTGCACAATCCTCAAATGGGCATTATGAATAGGATTAAAAGTCCCTTGAAAAACACATAATTTCATAAGATAATTTTATCACAAATTTTATATAGAAAGGATTATTTATGAATATTGCAAGAGATTTAACCGAACTTATCGGAAATACTCCGATGGTGTATTTAAACAAAATAAATATCGGCGATGCAAAAGTTGCCGTGAAACTGGAATATTTTAATCCGGCAAATTCCATAAAAGACAGAGCAGCACTTCAAATGATTCTTGATGCGGAGGCTTCCGGTAAAATAAATAATGACACCGTAATTATCGAACCAACCAGCGGAAATACGGGTATCGGACTTGCAATGATATGTGCAATCAGGGGATACAGAATAATTTTAACCATGCCGGAAACAATGTCACTTGAGCGCAGAGCCATCCTGAAAGGATACGGGGCAGAACTTGTACTGACTGAAGGCAAGAAAGGAATGCAAGGAGCAGTTGACAAAGCAATTGAGCTACATAACGAAATAAAAAATTCTTTTATTCCATCCCAGTTTGATAATCCTTCAAATCCCAAAGCTCATTACCTTAATACCGCCGAGGAAATTTGGAAGGATACTGACGGCAAAGTTGACATTGTTGTTGCAGGTGTCGGAACCGGCGGAACAATTAGCGGAATTGCCCAAAAACTAAAAGAAAAAAATCCCTATATAAAATTTATAGCGGTGGAACCTTATTCTTCTCAAGTTCTTGGGGGGCATGAGGCAGGACCCCATAAAATTCAAGGTATCGGTGCTAATTTTAAACCCAAAAATTATGACGAAAAATTTATTGATGAAATTATTCCGGTAAAAAATGAAGATGCGATTGAAACGGCTCACAATTTATCGGCAAAAGAAGGAATTCTGTCAGGCTTTTCAGGCGGGGCGAATGTATTTGCAGCAATTGAACTGTCAAAAAGACCGGAGAACAAAGATAAATTGATAGTTACAGTGCTGCCGGACTGCGGCGACAGATATTTAAGCTCCGAATTGTATAATATTAATTCATAAATAACAGCACGGGATTTTATTTATAAATAAGAA
>CACXFH010000104.1 GCA_902766975.1 uncultured bacterium
CATAAATTATTTCGGAAATTTTTACGGCATGGGTCAAATCCACAATAAAGCCGTTATCTATATACCCCGTATCCATATCTTCCTTTCTTGTAAAAATCGGTTACAATAAAAAAATTACCCTAAAAAACATTAATCTTCAAGAAAATTTGTAGTTTTGTAATATGTGTTACGAAATGTTAAGATAATATCTTTTAAATAGGCAATTATTTAAAAGATAAATACTTTATATATATAAGAGCAGAGTTATAAGGATTTTATTATGGTACAAAATAAGAGCAGAGCAGTAGATCAAGTTAATCGTACTCATGCAGCAAGCGGCGAGGGATATGAAATAACTAATTTGCCGTTGGAAAAAGGTGCAGTGGCAGCTACATTCGGGGCAATTACAAAAAATATCTTAGATGCGGTAATGTTGGCTATAGGATTGGACTACAATGTCAGTGACGGTTATGCGCAAATTATAACAAATCCGAATAATGCAATTGATGTAAGAGGAAGAAAATATTATCCTCACACCGGTATTGGTAATTTAAGACCATATAATGAAGATGGCAATCCCTCAGGCGGATGTTTTTCATTTTATTCAATGTGTTAACTAAGGAGCTAAGATGGCAGAATCTATAAACGGAATACAATTAGGAGCAAAAATCGGTCAAAGTGCCGGGTTGCTATATGGCAATTTACCGGGGTTTGATATCGGAGTTGACGGCGGTCAGACTTTGAAAGCCGATATGTATGCGAATAATCGTATTGCATTTGAGGATACTCAAACCGACAATATCGGGCATCAAACACCAAAAGCTGCTGATGTTAATACTAAAAATTCCGTTAATTCTAAAAATGAAAAGCAAATAATGAATTTTTTACAAGGGTTGGATAATTATAACAGAGCAATGATTTAGTAAAAATATGTATTATTGTTCAAAGCCAAGATTTTAGAACACAAGAAAAAATACTCTTTTAAAAGAGTATTTTTTCTTATCTGTATATAATAATTTTTTGATTTTATTTATTATACACCAACAGTTGATTTTGATTTTTCAATGCATTCAATCAGTGTTTTTGCAACCGTTTCCTGTTCTTCTCTTGTTAATTCTGGGAACATCGGGAGCGAAATTACACATTCTGTATTCGCTTCTGTTACAGGTAATGAACCTTTACCCATTCCAAGCCATGCATTAACTTTTTGGAAATGCAAAGGAATCGGATAGTAAAGCATTGCTCCTATGCCCGCTTCGCCAAGCATTTTATGTACTTCATCTCTGTTAGGAATTTTAACCGTATATTGGTGGTAAACGCAATATGTATCATCAAGTTCTTTTGGAGTTTGAATATCTGCACATTTTGAGAATAATTGATTATAATATGCGGCATGTTCTCTCCTTGCGGTATTCCATTCATCAATGTATTTAGCCTTAACTCTTAAAATTGCAGCCTGTATTTCATCTAATCTTGAATTTACACCTAATTCATCATTGTGATAACGAACCATAGAGCCGTGGTTTCTTAATGCGATTAAGTGATCTCTGAGTTCTTCCGAATTTACCGTACAAAGTCCGCCATCACCCATTGTCCCGAGGTTTTTAGTCGGATAGAAACTGTAACATCCGATATCCCCGAATGTTCCTACCATTTTGCCTTTATATAATGAACCGATTGCCTGACAACAATCTTCAACAACTTTTAGATTATGTCTGTGAGCAATATCCATAATTGCGTCCATATCGCAAGGTTGTCCGTACAAATGAACAGGAATTATTGCTTTTGTTTTAGGCGTAATTGCTGCTTCGATTTTTGCAGGATCAATATTGAAGGTGTCAGGATTTATATCAACAAATACCGGTTTTGCTCCAACCATGCCGATAGCTTCTGCTGTTGCAACAAATGTAAATGCTGTTGTAATAACTTCATCTCCTGCACCGATATTTAATGCTCTCAATGCGATATGCAAAGCATCTGTTCCCGAGTTTAATGCAACTGTATATTTGCAGCCGATGTATGAAGCAAGTTCGGATTCCAATGCTTTTACATTAGGTCCTAAAATATAGCAGCCGCTTCTCATTACTTCGCATACTGCTTTTTCTGCTTCAGCACCGATTTGTGCATACTGACGTTTTGAATCAAAAATTGGTATCATAGTTCTATCTCCTTTATAATTTACACCTGTCGATAAAACTATTATACCACGCTTTTTAGCGTCTTAATATAAATTTTATATCGCTTGTGCTTTTAATATTTGTTCATAAAAGGGCAATTAATCAAGATAATAAAACTTAATATACATGTATTCAAATGTAGAAGGAAAAATTTTAAATGAGTGTACTTGGGATAGGCATTACTAAAGTAACATCAAAATTTGGTTTAATATCACGCAAAGCTTCTGTGCGGCTTGCAACTGAAACCGGTAAAAAACTTGTGGATAAAACTAATCAGGTTGGTAGAGCATTAAATAAAA
>CACXFH010000105.1 GCA_902766975.1 uncultured bacterium
TTCAATACTTTCTATAAATTTAATAATCTCGAAAAACGTTTTCCCCTGTACATTTATAAAAACAATTCAGCCGAAAGGATTGCCCCGCCCCACCACATCATATCATATAGCTGATTATAACAGGGTTTGAGCCATTTTAAATTCGACTTCACAATTCGTTACAAACAATGCTACATAGAGATTTTGTTTTGTTTATTTTTAAATGGGAGTATCTTCTCTTACACAATTTTTATCTAATGCGAAACAAAACTTATTTTTTACTCCATTAGTTGCAATGAATATTTCTCTTTAAATTCTTCAAGTTGATGTGAAATACCTGTTATATCTTCTTCTTTAAGGCTCTTTTTAAGTTCGTGTTTTGGAATTGAAGAATTTGCGGATTGAATCATATTTGTTGAAATATTTGAACAGTGGTCTGAAATTCGCTCCAAATCATTTAAAACTTCCGCATAAGCAAAATTTCTTCTTATATGAACTTTTTCACGTTTTACACGTTTTATGTGGTTTTTCTTTGCTACATAAGATATATCATCAACCACTTGTTCAAACGGTTCTACCTCATAAGCAGTTCTTATATCATTATAAATAAATGCTCTGACAGTAATATCAAATACTTCTTTTACGGCATTTACTACTCTTTTAAGTTCACTAACCGTATCAGATGCCAGTACCCATTCTTTTCGGTGCATCTGGTCGGCAACCTGCATTATATGGGTTGAGTGGTCGGCGATTTTTTCAAAATCGGAAATAGACAATATTAATTGAGAAATTCTGTTTGAATCATCTTCTGTCAAGTCTTTTGCCGAAAGCTTTTGAAGGAAAGATTCCAAAACATCCTGATATTTATCAATTTTTGCTTCATTTTTATTTATTATTTCAGATATTTTCGGATTATATTGTTTTAATTGGCGCACGGACATTACAAGACTTTCTCTTGTCAATTTTGCCATTTGAGCAGTTGTTTTATAACATTGAGCAATTGCTATAGACGGAGTGAGAAGTAAACGTTCATCAAGTATAACTTCCTTTTCTTCTTTTGTATCTTTTACAACAATATAAGAAATTTTTTCCAATGCTTTTCTGAACGGGAATAAACAACAAGCTGCCAATATGCTGAATATTGTATGTACAATTGCTATTCCGAACGGATTTGCCATTTGTTTTAGCGGATATTCAAAAGTATGAAGCCATATTTCAAATATTGTTAAAAATATAATTGCTCCGATTACGTTAAAAGCCACATGCACTGCAGCAACTCTTTTTGCATTTGTATTTACGCCTATACTTGATAATACTGCAGTTATACAAGTCCCTATATGCTGACCTGCAATAATTGGAGCTGCAACCATATATGATATACTGCCGGTTAATGATAATGCTTGTAACATACCGACTGAAGCAGCAGAACTTTGAATAATCATTGTTATTACAAGTCCGACCATTAAACCAAGAAACGGATTTTTAAATAACGTTAATATATGCGAAAAATTCGGATCATTTGCCAACGGAGCCATTGATGAGGACATCAAACCCATTCCGAACATCAATATTGAAAATCCTATTAAAAATGTTCCGATTGGTTTTCTTCTTGAATAATTGCTGCGTGATGTCATAAGCATTATTACACCTATTAGCGCAAGTATCGGAGAAAAAGATTCCGGTTTAAGCATTCTCAAGAAAAAGTTTGTACTTTGAATACCGGATAAACTCAATATCCATGAAGTTACGGTGGTTCCTACATTTGAACCGATTATTATGGCTACTGTTTGGGATAATTTCATTATTCCTGAATTTACAAAACCTACAAGCATGACAGTAACGGCTGACGAGCTTTGAATTGCGATTGTCATACCCGCACCGACTAAAAATCCTTTAAACGGATTTGAAGTCAATTGTTCAAGCAATTTTTCCATTTTCCCGCCGGCAATTTTTTCTAATCCCGATGACATTACAACCATGCCATATAAGAAAAATGCCAATCCTCCCATTAGTGTAAATATTGAAAATATATCCATAATTCCGCCTGATTTAGTTCTTTAATTACACACATTCAGTATAATTTAAAAACAATTTACTGGCAAGAAATATTTACAAGCACATAATATTACTTTATAATAAGTAAAAAAAAGGGGGATTAGATGAAATTTTTGCACACTATGATAAGAGTAAAAGATATAGAAAAGAGTCTTGATTTTTATACAAAACTTTTTGATATGGAATTTGATAAAAAGAAAAGGTTGGATGATTGTTGGTTATATTTTTTGACAGATAAAGAATCCGGATATCAAATAGAATTAACATTTAATGATGAAACTCCAAAAGACGGATATGAAATCGGTTCAGGATTTGGGCATTTTGCATTTGGGGTTAAATCAATGGAAGAATTTGGAAAAAAATTGAAAAATTACGGATGGAAATATTTGTATGAACCTTATGATTTGACGGGAAAAGGTTCAAAAATTGCATTCATAAAAGATCCGGACGGATATGAAATTGAACTTATAGAAAAAGTAAAATGGTAGTTTTATAAATTTATAATTATTATAATTAATTCAATTAATATATATAATTAATAATATAACAATAATAATAACCGAAAATATTTGTCAAAAACTTTTGAAACAGTTATTATATAACAATAACAAGCGGTATAAAAATTGTAGAAAAGATAGTTATAAAAAAAATAAAATTGTAGAAAATTAATAAAATAATGTAAATAAATAAAAAATTGTAGAAAAATCAAAAATATTCTACACCAATTTTGACCAAAAATGTTCAAAAACTATTCAGAATTTATAAAAGAATTTGATACGGTATTGAAATTACTGTTTACATCCCAAAAAAAATACATAAAATGTAAAAAGGGGTGTGCAAATTGTTGTTCAAAAGGGGAATATCCTTATTCTCAAATGGAATTTGCATATCTTACACAAGGTTTTATAAATTTACCCGAAGATAAAAAAATAATTATTCAAAACAATATAAAAAATTTAATTGAAGAAAAACAGAAAAATAAAAATATTCGTTTTGAACATAAATGTCCGTTTTTAATTGAAAATGAATGTAGTGTATATGAATTCAGAGGAATAATTTGCCGAACATTCGGAGTTTGTTATTATGATGATAAAGAAGGATACGTAAGACTTCCTGATTGTGTTTTTGACGGATTAAATTACAGTGAATATTTTGATAAAGAAACCAATATTTTGAAAATAACAGATGTACCAATGGTAAATCTGCGCATAGACAGAGTTTTAGAAAGTGAACTTGCAAAAAAATACAAAATTTCCTGCGGAGAAATAAGACCTTTATTAAATTGGATAGTAGGAAATGAGAAATAAGTTAAAAAATAAAAAAGTTTTATCAATCCTTTGATGTATGCCATATTGATGTTAAAAGCATATAATGTTTATAAAAATAGGGGAGATAGGTTATGATTTCAAAGACATTGGATGAATCAATGAAAAAAGCTATGAAATATGAAAATATGACAAAAGCATCAAATTTTGCAAATATTTATGAAAACATAAACAAAGAAAATTTAAAAAACAGTGAGATAGAAATGCTGCAAAAACTTTCAGAATATGTAAAAAATGAATCTGCAGAACAGACAGAACAACAAGATGCGGAAATAATGGAATATATAACTGAAAATCCCGAAAAAATTGCTCCGGTATTAGATTTTAGTGACAGACCATCAACAGGTTTACCTTTTTTCAAGTCAATAGATTATAAATTGTCAGAAGTTTTTGGTGTATAATAAAGGCAATAAAGCACTAAAATACTAAGGCATAAGGAAAAAGTAAATATAGTATAAAAAAGGAGTAAGTAAATGTTTCAGGTATATACGGCAAAGGATAAATCAGAATTATCCAAAAATTTAATCGGCGAATTCAAAGAATATGATGAAGCGATGGATTGTGCAGAAAAAGCAATCGAAGGACATTCTGATTTAAGATATATTGTTGAAGAAACAAACGGATGTGTAGATAGCTATGGCGAATTAATAGCAACTGTAGTAGCAGAAAGCGATTAAAATATACAATCTGTTTGTCTTGTTTGAAAATGTACAGCAATTCAGTATGCAATAGACTGCTTGAAAAATGCAAATAAATAGTTTATAATGTGAAAAAGGGCGAGACAGGTTGCCGCCTGCCTCTTTAAAAGCCCCTTATTTGATGAAATAAAGCGCAATGATTATCAATAAGATAAGCCATAGCGCTTTTTCTGTTATGCAGAATTTCACCGGCATCACCTCCTTTCACGATTCGTATAATACGATTTGCAGTCGTTGCGAACGGAAAGTAAGTGTCAATTTTACAGGGCTTACCCTCATAATAAATAATAACAGAAAGTGTAAACAAAATACAATAACTTAATAATATTTCATAATAACACCTATTGTAACGAATTGTAAAGTTGAAATTAAAATGTCCCAAACCCTCTTATAATCAGCTATATGATATGATATGATATGATGTGGTGGGGCGGGGCAATTCTTTCTCTTTTAATGTTTTTATAAATGTACAGGGGATAAAAAATTTCACCACTCGCCCACAGAATTTTTAGGTGGGATACAAAGCGAACCAAAAATTTTGTCATTCTGAATATATTTCAGAATCTTAAAATTTTTGAGTGAGCCTGTATGCCGTAAGGCTGAGGGAAGAATTTCAACTTGAGCAAAATTAGAAAGTTAGAAATTCGGGTGAGGGAATTAAAAAACGAAAGAGGAAAATTATGAGTTTTGGGAAATTAGTCACATGGGGTATGACAAGATTTGGTTTTTGTTCTCGTAAAGCTGCTATTAGACTTGCCAGTCAAACAGGAAAGAAATTAGCGGAACAAAGTGCAAAACTCGGCAGAGATTTGACAACTGACGAAGTGCAAGTTTTATTTAAGCAAACTTTACCTAAAAAATTGAGACCAAAAATTATTACGTCAGTTGATAAAGCTACAAAAGATTTTACGCAACGTACAAAAATGCCGGAGGATTTTGTTTATAATGCTGTCGCAAATCCAGCGGTCAAAGGTATGGCATGTATGGGAGGACGCACAAAGACTCCAATTTTTATAAAGTCTGATAATTCCTTTGCATTTGGAGGAGGTATTGATAGAAGTTCTGTTATTGCTCACGAACTTGAACACGCATTAGAATATAATAATAGACCTGTAAAAATTTTTGAAAGAAAAATATTAGACCCTCTTAGGATGTTATTTATAAAAGATAAAGGAAATTATTATAAAAATCTTAATGAGTTAAATTTTGATTTCCAGGTAGCAATACAGGCGAATCCGGTTAGTAATTATTCACAAATTATAAAAGATTTAACACAAGGATCAAAAACTAAAACTAAAATGTTAAAAAAAATTATGGATGTGGAAATACCAGGTTATACTACAGGTGCTAATGTTGAAAAATATGTAAAATCATTGGGGCTTAAAGAAGTTGGATTGGTAATAGACCCTGTAACTCACAAAGGGAAAGAAATTCTTATTCCAAAAGCTTTGACAGAAGCAAATGGAAAGAATTTAACATTATATCAACAAGCTATGTTAGCGTTGAAAAATATATAGAATTGTAGGTTGGGCATACTTGCCCAACATTAAACTATCAATTTTGTAAGTTGGGTCTACCCCAACATCTTGTCATTTTGAACAAATGTGAAGGATTGACCGATATAAACCCAAAATTTGTCATATCGGGCGATTCTTCGGTCATTTCATTCCCTCAGAATGACGTAAATATGTAAGTTGGTCGGCGTTACCACGCCGACTTCATAAACTACCGGATTGCGTCACTCCGTTTGAAATAAAACAATACAATGCAGAAATATTTGTTTATGTTAATATATTCCTATTGATTAACAAGCAGGAGAGAATTGTGGCAACTGATACAAAAAATGCATTTTATACGTTAGAAAAAACTTATCCGATATCTATGGCTATGTATGATTTGCAATATCGTTTGAAACCGGCAGCATTATTGGATTTACTGCAAGATATGGGCGCAAGAAATATAAGCGGTACTTCTTTTGGAAACAAAGAACTTAATGCGCAAAATTTAGGTTGGTTTTTAGTTCGTTACAGAATAGAATTTGACAAATATCCGCAAAACCAAACAGAAATTAAATTTTTTACCGAAAATCGTGGTACACAACGCCAAAGCGCATATCGTGACTTTGAAGCATATACTCTTGATGACGAGAGAATACTCAGAGCAACATCATACTGGTTGATGGTGGATTTAGATACAAAATCACTTGTTAATATAGAACAAAAATTCCCCGATATTACAAAATATCAAAAGCGGGAAAATGATGTTGTGCTGCGTAAATTAAAACCCGTGGAAAATCCTGACAGCGAAGTAGTCTTTCATGTTCGGTATGATGATTTGGATATGAACGGGCATGTTAATAATGTTGTTTATATGACTTGGGCAATGGAAGCTTTGAGTTATGAATTCAGAAATACTCATACAATTAAAGCTATAGACATCTATTATAAACACGAAATTAGATACGGCGAAGATGTAATTTCTGCCGTTAAAATTAATGATGATAATACAACAGAGCATCTTATCAAAAACGCATCTACAGGCGAAGAACTTTGTTTGATAAAAGTAGAATATTGTTAATATTTAATTTAAAAAATCTGCAAGAATAGTATTGCTAACAAGAATACCGTTTTGAGTAAGTTTATATCCCGAAGATGTTTTTTCAATAAGATTTAAGCCTTCATATTTTTTCAAAATATTTAGATATTTTTCTTCAAAATTGATGTTATATTTTGAATTGATAATATTTATATCAATACCGTTCATTTTACGAAATCCTAAGAAAATTTCTTCTTCAAGTTTGTCCTGTGTTGTTTCAATACGTTCTTCCGATTTTTTATAAGGATCCTTTATGTAATTTTCAATAGAAGTTTCATTCCCGTAGCGAACACCGTTTACATATCCGTGAGCAGCAACACCGAAGCCGTAATATTCTTCATTGTTCCAATAATTCAAATTGTGTTTTGATTCATACCCGTGGCGGCAAAAATTGCTTATCTCATAATGCTCAAAATTCAGGGAAGTCAACAATTCTATGGCTTTTAAGTACATATCTGCCTGCATATCGTCATCTGCAATATTTTGCGGCATATTGTCGTAAAAATAACAGCCATTTTCTATTGATAATCCGTATAGAGAAATATGTGTAATTCCAAGACTAACCGCTTTTTTTAAATCACTCAAAAACATTTCTTCCGTTTGATAAGGTAATCCGTAAATAAAATCCAGACTAATATTATCAAAACCGACATTTTGAGCATTTTTCACGGCTTGTATTATTTGTGATGAATTATGTCTGCGATTTATAAATTTTAAAATATTATCATCAAAACTTTGCGCCCCTATACTTATTCTGTTTATTCCAAAATCTTTCAATGCCCTTAAATAATCAAAACTCAAGCCTTCCGAATTTATACCGTCAGGATTTAATTCGGTTGTAATTTCCGTTGAAGAAGAAATATTGAAATGTCTAATAAGGGAATAAAATTCCTGCGGTTCCAATAAAGACGGTGTTCCGCCACCAAAATAAAGAGTATAAAGCGGTTCATTATTATATATTGAATTAATTTCCTTTTCCAAAATTTTAAGATAATCTTTTTTTAATTCTAATTTAGGATAAGAAATAAATGAACAATAGTGACATTTTGATTTGCAAAACGGTATATGAATATAAATACTCTTTGGCATAATTTAATTATACCAAAATAATACAATTAACAAATTGCTATAAAACGGGAAATAAATTATAATTTCACTATGAAGAAATTTGATTTTTTCAATCAATACAGGGATCCGGTAATTGTAATAAGAGATTATGATGATGTTGTTTTTAAAAATAACGCATTTTTTCGCATATTTAATCAATTTACCGATATAAAAAGATTTGCGCACAAAGTTAATTTTGAAATGTGTCCGTTGGATAGTGAAAATGTCGATTTATTTTCTCCGATTTTTCAAGCTATTACATCAAAAGAAAACTTCTTTGCCCGAATTTCATACATTGATAATTCAGGAAAAACAATATATTATGACATGACCTCCGTAAAAAGAGGTTTATACACAATTTTATTTTTTACTGATGTAAGTTCGCAAATACAAATTGAACAATTTGAGCAAAACGAAAAAAAGTATAAACAGAAATTGGCAGAACTTGAAGAAGAAAATGAAGAACTTCAAAAAATTAAACAAAATGCCCAAACACAAGCTTTTAGAATTGCCCTGATAAATAAAGTTTCAAATATCATAAGAGAATCTATGGATATTACGGTTATTCAAAATTCGGTGTTAAAAGAGCTTTCATATATGTTTGGATGTTTTAAAGCTTACTATGCACAGTACAATGACGGAGAATTTTTAATAACCGAATCATACGGTGAAAATAATATAAATAAAGACATTCCGATAAAATTTGATGAAATAGTAACTTCAAAAATTAATAATCATGAAATATCAATAGGATATTCTTTGTCTGAATATGTTGGCGCAACTCCGTTTAAACAATCTGTTTTAAAAATAGTAGTGCCAATATTTCATATTCAAAAAATGATTGGTGCAATTGTTCTTTTGAGCTATCAAAAACGTGAACTCAATGAAGAAATTGAAATTTTGGATGCAATATCCTCTCAGTTGGGTAATGCAATAATAAGAGCTGAGTTATACCGTAAGAATGCGCAAAATGTTAAAGAACTGAAACAAACGCTCGATGAACTTAAAGCAACCCAATTACAACTTATAAATTCAGAGAAAATGGCATCATTGGGTCAACTTGTTGCAGGCATTGCTCATGAAATAAATACCCCGATAGCATCCATAAAATCAAATAATGATATGCTGACAAAACTTTCATCTAAAATAGAAAATAATGATTTAAAACAAATGTTTGAGCAAATAAATAATATTGATAAAGAGGCAATAGAGCGTATCAGTAAAATAGTTGTATCTCTTAAAAAATTCGTTCGTCTTGATGAAGCAGAATTGCAACTGGCAGATATTAATAAAGAAATTGATTTAACTCTCGAAATAATCAGGCATGAAACAAAAAATAAAGTCGAAATAGAAAAACACTACGGAAATATTCCTCAAATAAAATGCTACCCGAATATGCTTAATCAGGTGTTTACTAATATACTGATAAATGCCTGCCAATCAATTGAAAAGCAAGGAAAAATAACAATCACAACAGAGCAAAAAGCAAATAATCTTGAAATTTGTATAAAGGATAACGGCAAAGGAATACCGAAAGAAAACCTTAATAAAATTTTTACTGCCGGTTTTACTACAAAAGGTGTAGGAGTCGGTACAGGATTAGGGCTTGCAATAAGCCAGAAAATAATTGATAAACATAACGGTAAAATACGTGTTATAAGCGAAATTGACGTAGGTTCAGAATTTATTATTACTATCCCTTGCGAGTAGTAAAATGTTAAGAAATTATAAAAAATATTTTAAGCTATAACAGAATTATATATATTTTTAGAAAAACATGTTACGAAAATTTTTAAAAATATTAATTAAACTCATGAATTAAATATAAATATGTATTATAATAAAGATACTGAAGGAATAAGTGTCAGTATTACCCTTAATTTATTTCTGACCCAAATCGCAGTAGGTAAAGGAAAAATCAGAAATCTTATTTATGAATTGTAAACAAAGTTAACATAAATTATAAAAAAAGGCAATTTTATTCACGAAAAATTTTTTATATAGAAGTAAGTAGTGTGAATAATAATTGTGTGTCGGAGGAAAATAATGACAATTAGTGTGAACAGCAAGAAAA
>CACXFH010000106.1 GCA_902766975.1 uncultured bacterium
ATTAGAAAAAATATTCATTTTTACATAATTGTCGGACTTTCGCTTCGCTCATGCCTCTGCTCGGCTTGCTGAGCTAGCAGCCCGTATATATGCTTACTCTTTTTCTAATTTCGGCAAGTTTAATGTTAGCATGAATATTTTTCAAAATCAAGCAATATTTTATTTTAATAAAAACGGTCACCTTATTTATCAAAGGCAACCGTTTTTATATTTGCACTCTCTCTAAATTATAAAGTGTTTGATTTTCTCTCAAAATTCTTGCGGATTGATTTTTTTGCCTTATCAAGATTTTTGATTTTCTTTTCTGCTTGTCTGATTTGTTTTCTCATTGCAGCCCTTTCGGCTTTTGTTGTTTGGTATTTTGAATCAATTTCCGCATATTTTGATTGATAATTCATTAAATTATTTCTTACTTCAATTTGCGCATTATCAATTTGAGTAATTGCACTTTGCATTTTATTGCCGCCTGTAACCTGTGCAGGATCTAATAAATCAGTACTTTTAGCTTGTACTCCTGATACTGTTCTTGAAGTAGTTGTTGCAGGGGCTTTTACAGCATTGCTTTCATCAAAATTCAACGGTGTGAAAGTTGTTTCTGCCATAACCATACCTACACTCATTACCGATAAACATAAAAATGATGCAAATAATTTTGATAGCTTCATAGTTGTTCTCCTCCAAATTAGTATAGTGATATTCTATACTATTTTTTTGATTAAAAAAAATAATTTACATAATTTAACAAGTAAAACCTATTGCATTTTGCTTTCTATAGATTTGTAATAATCATAAATTCTCAGACAATCTCTAAATGAAAATTCATATTCACCTTTGTGAAATAATTTGTTTAACCACACAGCTATAAAATTTTTTTCCGATTTAATTTCATTTGCATAATCTATAAGCCCTGAAAATGTTTCCGGAGGATATTTTGTTTCTTGACTGTCCCAACATGCTTTTAAAACTGCACTGCCGTCAGAATTGAAATCATACCACGCAATAGCATCATAGGTATCTTCATAATCCGTTATCATTTTTAGTGCGCCCTCTTTGGTAAAACGGCAGAATATTACAAATTTCGGTGCATCCGTATGTTTTGCATAATTCGACCAAAGTTCGGGTTTCAAAATTTCCAAAATTTCTTTAAATGTTGAATTATCAAGAATTTTTTTCATTTTTTTGAATTTCTTTTCTCCTAAAATGATTTTTGCACAATACAAGAGTTCATCAGGCGGAGTCATTATACTTAAATCATAACTTCTGACACCTTCTAATACTTGACCGTCTTTTGTCATAGGGAATGCGAACATCTGATTTTGCGGATTCGGGTATGCAATAATTCTGTTTTGCCGGTCATATCCGTCAACTTCAAACCCGCTGTATTCAAATATATATTTAAACATTTGCTCTATATGTTGTGGTGAAAATTGTTTTGCCATAATTTATCCTCTTTTGATTTTATTATACTACACAAAAAATTTAAAAATATATAATATCAACTAACAATCAAAATGTATTGTGATACAATTTTATCAAGAGGTATAAGCATGGCAAAAGAACAAAATTTTATCAAGTGTCCCAATTGCGGGGAAGAAATTAATATTGAATCTTTAATTCAGGCGGGTGCAAAAGACGAAATTGAAAAAAAACTTGCGCTTCAACAGGCAGAATTTAATGAGCAAATAAAAGCATTAAAAGCTCAAAATTCTTCTCTTGCACAAAAATACGAAGAAGAAAAATTAAAAGAAATCAACGAAGCAATTATGGCTGAAAAGAAAAAACAAGCAAAAGCCGAAGAAGATTTGCGCAAAAAAATAACAGAGGAAAACGCTGAAGCAAATGAGCTTTTGCAAAAAGAACTTGAAGAAAAAACTTCTCAATTAAAAGAGTTTAATAAGCTTAAAGCCGAAAAATCACGTCTTGAAAGAGAAAAAGAATCTTTGGAAGATGAAATAAAAGCAAAGGCTGAAGAAGAATTACAAATTAAATTAGCGCAGGCAAAACAAACACTTCAACAAAATGCCGAAAAAAAATATGAATTAAAAATCATAGAACTTGAAGAAAAATTAAAAGCTCAGGTTGAACTTACAAAACAAATGCAAGAAAAACAGGAACAAGGTTCAATGCAGGCTCAAGGGGAAGCTCAAGAACTGGCAATCGAAAAATATTTATCCGAACATTTCAAGCTTGATGATGTAAGCGAAATTAAAAAAGGAGCAAACGGAGCGGATACTTTTCAGGTTGTAAAAAATGATTTTAATCAACCTTGCGGTTCGATTTATTATGAAAGCAAAAGAACAAAAACTTTCAGCAGCGGTTGGATTTCTAAGTTCAAAGATGATATGCAGGAGAAAGGAGCCGATATCGGTGTACTTGTAACAACTGTTTATCCTAACGGTATGGAGCGAATGGAACTTCGTGAAGGGATTTATATCTGTTCTTTTGAAGAATTTAAAGCCCTTGCACCGATTTTGAGAAATGTCCTGATTGAATTTAGTAATATTAAAGCATTACAACAAAATCAACATGAAAAAAGCGTTCAGCTTTATAATTTTTTAACAAGTAATGAATTCAAATTGCAATTTGAAACTATATATAATTGTTTCAATAACTTGCGTGATAATTTGCAAAAAGAAAAAAATGCAATGAATAAAATCTGGAAACAACGTGAAAAAGAGCTTGATAATGTCTTAAAGGCAACCTCCGGCATGTATGGTTCAATTCAAGGCATTGCAGGAAATGCTGTTCCCATTGTGGAAGCATTAGAACTGCCGATGCTTGAATCATCAGATATAATGACTGATGAATAATTTAAACAGATAAATTACAAAATATGCATACGTCCTTTAATGACATATGCATATTTTATATTAATAATGTAAATAATCTCTTTCTACTTACATAAATACATTTACCCTACCCATTTACTTAATTACTATCATATAGCAGCCTCAGCAATGAGGTTGTTTTACTATTTACATTGTTTATTGATTTTACTATAATTAAGCTATGGAGTTTGAAGAAAAAACATTAAGTACTGAAGTAAAATTTGAGGGAAAGGTTGTCAAAGTTATAAAAGACGACATAGAAACCTCTGACGGGCATAAATCATTCAGGGAAGTTGTTGTACACAATGGCGGGGTTGTCATTGTTGCACTTACAAATAATAACAGGATAATTTTAACCAAGCAATATCGTTATCCATTGAAAAGTGTAAATATAGAACTTCCGGCAGGCAAACTTGAAATCGGAGAAAATCCTGACGATGCAGCCCCAAGAGAACTTGAAGAAGAAACAGGATACAGAGCTAAAAACTGGAAGTCTTTAGGCTACATCAACACTACCCCCGGGATTTGCACCGAAAAATTGTATCTGTACTTTGCGTCCGATTTGGAATTTGTCGGTGAACATCCTGATGAAGGTGAAATAATAAAAGCAAAAGAATTTACGCTTGATGAAGTATTTGAAATGATTAAAAACGGACAAATTAATGATTCTAAGACAATTTGTGCATTATCAAGAGCTTTTTGCAAGGGTTTCAGTCTATGATTAAAATGATTGCAACGGATATTGACGGAACTATTTTACCCTATGGAGGTGAATTTCGCCCTGCGGTTTTGGATTGTATAAAGAAATTAAAAGACTCCGGAATAAAAGTTGTGCTTGTGACAGGCAGAATGCACTCATCTGCCGTTCCTTTGGCAAAAAAATTAGGGCTTGATACTCCTGTAATTTCATATCAGGGCGGACTTATAAAGGAAATGAACGGTAATACTCTTTATCAGAGTAATTTAAACCCGCAGACAGCAAAGGATATAATTAAATGGGCAAGACAAAACAATGTACATCTGAACCTATATCTTGATGATAAATTGTACGTCGAAGAAGATAACGAAATTATTCAGTATTACATTAAAGGTAAATTTGTTAATTATTCAGTTTGTTCGTTTGACGATTTGGAAATTAAAGATGTAAATAAGCTTTTGGCAATAGATATTCACGATGCTGACAGGGTTTCAGGTTGGGTTGAAATTTTAAAAGAAAAATATCCTGAGTTATATATAGTAAAATCCACCCCGTATTTTTGTGAAATCGGACCGTCAGATGCCAAAAAATCTCTCAGTGTCGAATTTTTGCGTAATTATTGGGGAATAAAAAAAGAAGAAGTTTTAACCATCGGCGACCAAAATAATGACATTGATTTGGTTGAATGCGGAGGAATAGGAATCGCCATGGGGAATAGCACAGAAGAACTTAAAGCATGCGCTGATTATATAACCGATACCTGCGATAATGACGGATTTGTCAAAGCTGTAGAAAAATTTTGTTATAATTAAGTTAGAATAGAAAATCTGATTTTAACTACTTTTCTAATTTTTTTAGTGCATATTCACAATAGTGTATAATTAGGTTATTTAATGAAACCTCTTTATTTTGTGCAAATTTTTGCATTCTCCGGACCAATTCTGCCGGAAGTCTAAAACTTTTATTTACCATTTCAGGTTTTTCTATTTTAAATTTATTATTCAAAAACCTGATAAATATTACAGAAAGTATTACTTGTAATGAATTTTGTCAATCCCAAGCGGATGATGTTGATAAAACTTTAAATATAATGTCTTATCATATAAATATTATTGCTGGAGACTTGGAAAAATTTATGGAATATTGTGATATTCATAAATTATATGATTAAGTACAAATAACTATTTTTCGAAACTGTCCCTGCAAAGACCTTTAATCCACCATGCACAATCGGAACAAAGCTGTTCATGCTTATCTTTTGTAAAATTATTTTTTATTCTGTTTAAAATTTCCGAATATTTATAAACTTCACCTTTTGTTATATTTAAAATTTTAGCGACTTTAGAATCCAGCTTATTTACGGATTGCTCGATACATCTTGATTTTTCTTTTTTCAAAATTGCCGGGCATTTTTTGCACAAATCATCGCTTCCGCCTGATATCAAAATATCAGCGTCAGGATTTTGTTCAAGCTTTTGTGAAATTTTACTCCATGAATTTGCCTGAGTTTTTGAATAATTTAGTCCTTTATATCCCTGTAAGCACAAAAAATGATGGGGTCTTAATGATATTTTCATAATTTTATTTTTTAAACATCCGCAACTTCTGGCAAATCTATACTTTTTAACCTTTGCTCTATTCGTCTGTACCATTTGAGGTGCTGTTTGAACAAAATTTGATAATCTTCGACTTTGCCTGTAGAAATATTGTGGAATTGTTCATCACAAACATCTGTTAATGCCTGTTCCAAAAATTTTGTATATTCATGCCTGTCAATATTTTTATCAGACAGTTCTATACATTTGCCAAAATCAACAACAACTTCGGGTCTGTTATCTCTGAAAAAACAATATTCAATCGCAACAGGAATAAGATTAATTTTACCGTATTTTTTTACCGCATTTTGTGCAATATAAGCAAGACCCGTCTGAAATTCAATCGGTCTGTAATGAGGCGGTCTGATAATACCTTGTGGGAATATACATAAAATATTTCTCAAATCTTTTAATAAATCTATAGAATATTTCAAAGCCTTCATTGCGGATTGAGGGGACTTTTTATTGACAGAATATGCTCCGCCGCGTCTTAAAAGCGGAAATCTGTTAAGTTCTTCAACCATTAAACGAATTTCTTTTTTGCAAATTCTATGCGCAATATTATATAAAACAATTCCGTCCCACCAGTTTGAATGTGGGAAAAACATTATGGTAGGAGCATTTTTATCTCTTTCTGAAAAATTTTCAAATCCGTTATATCTTAATGCATAAAATCTGTTTTGAAGCATGTTAAAGAAAAATAAGCTCGCTACAGTAAGCCAAAACTTATTTGTTTTTGCAGGTTTAAATGCTTCCTCCTTACCCCTTAACTGAGTAGGCGGTACATCAGAATATAATTTTTCCTTCTCGACTACCATAAAATAATATTACTCCAAGATTGTATAAATGAAAACCCTTTATAAAGAAATATTTAATCTCTATGGTTTAATAATACCACCGCATTGGCTTCAATTGCAAGTTTTTGCCCTACTGCATCAAGATTTTCTTTTGTTTTTGCTTTTATTGAAATATTCAAAGGCTCGGTTTCAAGAATTTTTGCCAAAGCCGTTTTCATTTTTGGAATATAAGGCATCATTTTCGGTTCTTGCGCTATGATATTACTATCAATATTAACAATTGAATACCCTTTACTCTTTACGATTTCAAATACTTTTTTTAATAATAATGTACTGTCAATATCTTTATAACTTGCATCCGTGTCAGGGAACAAAGTTCCTATATCATCAAGAGCCAAAGCCCCGAGCATCCCATCTATAATCGCATGTATTAACACATCCGCATCAGAATGACCCAACAAACCTTTTTCATGAGTAATTTTAACACCGCCGATAATTAAATCCCGCCCGGAAATTAATTTATGAATATCGTAGCCCGTTCCGATTCTGTACATTTTAGTCTTTTCTCCAATCATTTTTTAAGGCATTATCTATCGCATGCGCAGACAGAATCAACGCAGCAAAACCTTTTGCCTCATCATATACATACTCTTTACAATCACAGTATTCTTCAGGAGTATTTTTTACGTTTGAAGTACGATATATATTTCCGAGAATACCATTTTTTTTATCATAATTATAATCCATTACTCCATTAAATGCCCTTAGTCCAGCATAAAAATACTTTTTATCTGTTACATAACCTTTTGTATAAGCATCAACAAGAGCATAGGACATCATTAAAGAACCCGATGTTTCCATTCTGTTACATTTGAATATATTCGGATATACAACATTTTTCCACATACCGGTCTTGTAATCCTGATATTTTATCATTCCGTCAAAAAATCTTGCTAATTGTTTTTTCATCGGTTTTGCATATTTTTCGTCTTTTATGATATCTAAAAGCTCCATCTGAGCCAAAACATACCATCCGACTCCTCTGAGCCAAACTATATTATTTAACTTTCCGTCTTTTGTTGCTCCGTGGGAATATAATCCATTATCTAAAATCATATTATTAGCAACCCAATCCATACGTTCAAAAATATTTTTGTAATTCTCATTATCCGTATTATGCTTTGCTAAAAACGGATAGATACTGTATAATCCATCTAAGCCAAATTGCCAGTATGACCATTTGTCATTATTAACTTTGTGCCTGTAGTTATTCCCGCATTTTTCAAGTTTACCCAGTTTTGGAATATTATTATAAGCTGTTTCAATAGCTTTTGAATATTTTTTATTTTCTGATTTCAGGTTATACATAGGATAATATATAAGAATGGTATCAGCTTCTAACTCTTTTGCTTTATTCTTCGAATTATTTATGCTATTAACCGTACCATCAGATAACAGTAAGTCATTATAATAATTTTTCACAAATTCATAATAATTGTTACACTTTAATAAGCCAATCATCACAAACGCATTATAATATTTAAAATTATTTTTGGAATGCTCTGCATTCCACGTAAATTCCGCAACATCAAAAGATGAAAAGTGCGAATTTCTTTCAATTGTTTTTTTAATATACTCGTTAGCAATTTGTGAATTTCTTTGAGAATGCTTATAAGAAATTGCAAAAATATTATGGTAAATAACACTTCCAACAATTTTTAATACTACAAGCAAGAACCCTGCGCACAATAACAGCAAACATAGACGAATCATTTTATTCATTGGGGCATTATAACATATTTTTGATATAATAAACACAATATGAAGAATATTAAGGTAAAAAAAATTAGTCCGCTTGCAATTTTGAATTTGGCAACTTTTTTGCAATATCAAAGATTTGTTATGCCGATATCATTTCTGTTTTATATCTATAACGGATTAAATTTTTCTGATTTTATCCTTTGTCAGAGCATATACTGCGCAACTTGCCTCTTAGGCAAATTTATGATGGGATTTATCGGAGATATAATTTCTAAAAAATACGTTTTAATTATCGCATATATTCTATTTATGGTAAGAGTGATATTATGGATAAATTTCAGCGGTTTTTGGATAGTTATGACAGGTGAAATACTGTATGGTTTGTTTAAAGCTTTATACCGAGGGAATGTCGACAGTTATATATATGAATATCTTGAGCAGAAAGAATCAGGTAAAGAAATGACTCAAAAATACGGTACTTGGGCTTTTTATACTTCTCTTGGTTCTGCATTAAGCTGCATTGCGGGAGTCATACTTTATAAATACTTCGGGTTCAAAACAATATTATTTATTGAACTTATAACCCAAATTATAGCGGTATTGTGTTTATTGTTATTACCCAATACTAAAATAAAATATAATAAAACCCCAAAGGCTATAAATTATGTAAAAAACATATTTAACGGTATAAAATCTGTATTTTCTAATTCAAAAATAAATTATAACGTATATTATGCTGCAATGTTGGCAGGATTTACGAGTATATTTGTTTGGAATTTTCAACCGCTTTTAAAATTATCATCTGCTCCTGTCATATTATATGGAGTCATTAATTTTATAAATCAAATTTTTAGAGCCATTGGAGGGCTATGTGCCGACAAATTTGCACTAAAATTCAAAAACCATATATTTGTAATTGAATATATTGCAGTAATAGTATCTTTTATTCTTCTGATTGCGGGATATTATATTAATAATTACATATTTATCTTCACTGCATTATTAATTATATGTATTGCTATTATTTTATTTATGATATTTAACGTATTCAATGTATCGAATTTACACAAAAATACACAAGATGTAAATCGTGCCACATCAGCGTCGGTGAATTCTTTTGCGGAAGATTTTACATCATTCTTTTTGCTAATTAATTTCAAATTTATATATGATAAATTGGGAATACACAATACACTCGCAATATTTATCATTTTGGCATTATTTGCGCTGGCTCCCGTATTTGCAAAAAGGAATACTCAAAGCGTATGATTACAAATCAATAGTTTTTACGATATCCACAATTCCATCATCAAATTTTACTTTCGGTTCGTAATTTAAAAGTTTTTTGGCTTTTGAAATATCTGCATAAGTTCTGACCATATCTTCTCTTGGCATTGGCTCCGATACAATATTTGCTTTTTTACCAATAAGCTTTTCTAATATTGAGATTAAGTCTGATAATTTTATCGGATTTTCAGAACCCAAATTGATAATTTCATAAGAAGTTTTATCATATTTCAGAGCTGAGATTATTCCGTCAGAAATATCATCAACATGTGTATAATCTCTATAAGACGAACCATCACCATACATTGTTAAAACTTCATTATTTTTTATTTGTCTTGTAAATTTAGAAATCGCTAAATCGGGTCTTTGCCTGTTGCCGTAAACCGTAAAAAATCTTAAGCAAACTGCATTTATTCCATATAATCTACTGTATAATTCAATATAATTTTCCGCATTTATTTTAGTTAATGCATAAATTGATAATTGTTTTAAATTTTTCATATCTTCTGAAAATTTTTCTGAGGTGCAATTGCCGTACACCGATGAGGATGACGAAAATACAAGTTTTTTAATCGCATATTTTTTCATACATTCCAGAATATTCAATGTTCCGTAAACATTTGTTTTCAAAAAATCTAACGGATATATGGAAGAATTACGAACTCCTGCCTTTGCTGCAAGATGAATTACCGCATCAATTTTATTATTCTCAAAAATATTATCCAACAATTCTTTTCCGGTAATATCAATTTCATGAAAGATAAAATTAGGATTAGAGATAAAACTGCTCATATTATCCTGTTTTATACATTTTGGATAAAATAAATCAAAATTATCTATTCCTATTATTTTATGCCCGTTTTCCGACAAAAGTTTTTGACAAATTCGGGAACCTATAAAACCGGCACAACCGGTAATCAATATATTCATTATTATATGCTTACTTTCCTATAATTTCTTTTACATCTACATCATCATTAATCATTTTTGAGTATTTACGCCAATCATCTCCAAATTTTGCGGCAGGATCTCTCCAAGGTTTCTTGAAACCTGAATAGTGTATGATTACAGATTGTTCATCCAATATTTTAATATTGTAATAACGCAAACTGTATGGGAAATATAATCTGTAATAATGAAAATCCTTTATATATTCATCATTCCAACGTCCGTTATCATTATATATAGGGGAAAGTTTTTTTATTGTATTTGGAGGTATTACAACATTAAAAGCTTTTTGCGTTTGATAAAATTTTTCCTCATCAGCATTTTTTGCCTGTATAAGTTTTTCAGAAATTTTGTCTTTTCTCATTTTTGCTAAATTTAACAAAAGCACACCACAATTGTAATAATTTTTATTATAATGATGTACTTTTCCATTTTTATTCACACCGGCACTAATTTCAGGTTCCAGACGAATTACGGCAGCAAGATAATATTTACTTATGTCTGTGTTAAATAATTCCCGCAAATCTTTTCTTATCAAAGTATCAGAATCAATATAAAGAATTTTATCTCTGTCAGAAAATATTTTATCAAATTTAAATTTAAATAAATCCGTTCTTGTTACATAATTATTAATCACATAATTACCTATAGATGACAATGAAGATAAACTTTCCGGAAAAATTCTTATATATACATTTTCTTTTTCAAAAGACTTAAATTCTTCACATTCTTTTTGGGGAATATCAACACAAATTACGTCAATATGATATATGCTTGAATAATTTTTATTTTCTATTGCTGATTTTATTGCAACTTTTGTATATTCCCTATAATTTCTATCAGTATTAAATACCAAATTTACATCAACGTTTGACTTTCTATTTATATTGCTAAATATAAATAAAATACAAAAGAAACCTATTAACAGCAAAAAAACTATTATAATTGTCTTTTTTAAATTCAGGTCTTTCATATATCATAATCCTCTTATTTTGCACATTAATCAATTGATTAATATTATAAAATTACACTACACCATTATTTAACAAATCATGAATATGAATTACCCCGACAGGAAAACCGTTTTCCAATACAAACAGATTTGTAATTTTCTTATCATGCATAATTTTCATAGCTTCAGATGCCATTATATTTTTTGAAACAGTTTTTGGATTTTTTGTCATAAGTTCATTTGCATGTTTTTCAAGAATTTGAGGAGATAACCATCTTCTGAGATCACCATCCGTCAGCATACCGGTTAACAAACCTTGAGAATTTACAAAACCGACACAACCCAAGCGTTTTGATGTCATTTCCAAAAGAACCGCCTGCATATCCGCATTTTCATCTAATAAAGGCATTTCTTCACCGGTGTGCATTAAATCTGAAACCCTTTGCAATATTGAACCCAATTTACCCCCCGGATGCCTGTCATTAAAATCTGATTTTGTAAATCCTTTTCTTTCAATCATACAAGTTGTCAAAATATCACCCAACACAAGTGTGGCAGTTGTTGAACTTGTTGGGGCAAGACCTAAAGGACAAGCTTCACCGTTATCAGGTAATTTTAAAACAATATCACCTGCTTTTCCCAAAGAACTTTCAGGATTTTTTGTAATTGCGACAAGTGAAATACCAAATCTTTTACAGTAATTCAAAATATCGACAAGCTCTTTTGATTCTCCGCTGTTGGAAATCGCAATAACAACATCGTCCTCCGTTATCATTCCTAAATCACCATGACTTGCCTCGGCAGGATGTACAAAAAATGACGGAGTACCTGTTGATGCTAATGATGCGGCAATTTTTTTACCTATATGACCTGATTTGCCCATACCGGTAATTATTATTCTTCCCTTTGCGTTTTGCATAAGATTTAGGGCTTGGGTCAGAGTAGAATCCAAACCGTCACGCAATTTTTCTATAGTATCTATTTCCATATTTACCGTGCGTACAGCACTATTAATATCTGCAATATTTTGTGCCGAAATATCTTTTTCCATAATAGCCGCCATTTTGACTCCTTACATTCTTATCCCTCAATATTGGCATAATAGCATAAAAAACCGACTTTAGACAAAAAATTAATATATTTTTAAATAAGATTTTTATAGTGTTCATTGTAAAAATCTTCAAATCTGTCTTGCAAAATTGCTTCACGGCACAAATGAACAAAATTAAGCAAAAATCTTATATTATGAATAGATAAAAGCGTCGAAGCAGTAGCTTCCTGACATTTCCACAGATGTCTTATATATGCCCTTGAATGGTTTTTGCACGCATAACAATCACATCCTTCCACAAGCGGCAATCTGTCATCCTCGTACTTCTTATTTTTAATGTTTGATTTGCCGTTCCAAGTAAAAAATGAGCCATGTCTTGCGTTTCGTGTCGGCAAAACACAGTCAAACATATCAATTCCTGCTTTAATTCCGTCTAATAAATCCTCAGGAGTACCTACACCCATCAAATATCTTGGCTTGTTTTGCGGTAATAATGGGGCAGTAAATTCGGTAAAATGTTTCTGAACTTCTTTCGGTTCACCCACACTAACACCGCCAATAGCATACCCGACAGCATCAAATGTTGAAATCACTTTTGCGCTTTCTTTCCTTAAATCTTCAAAAAAAGCACCCTGAACAATAGGGAATAAAGCTTGTTTAGGATTGGTTTTGGCTTTAAAACAGCGTTCTAGCCATCTGTGTGTGCGCTCCATAGCTGATTTTGCAAAATCATAATCGCAAGGATACGGTGCACACTGATCAAATGCCATAATTATATCCGCACCTATATTTTGCTGAATTTCCATAGAAATTTCCGGTGAAATATAATGTCTTTCGCCATTTTTGGGGTCTTGAAATTCGACTCCGTCCTCTGTAATTTTATTCAAATGACCTAACGAAAAGACCTGAAATCCGCCGGAATCTGTCAAAACAGGTTTGTCCCAATTCATCCAGCCGTGAATTCCCCCAAAATCTCTTATTCTTTTATCTCCTGCTCTTAAATATAAGTGATAGGAATTACCTAAAATAATCTGCGCGCCGGTATTTTTGATTTGCTCACCTGTCAGAGATTTTACGGCTGAATTTGTCCCGACAGGCATAAATATAGGGGTTTCAATTTTGCCATGAGGTGTTGTCAAAATCCCTGCTCTTGCACCGGTTTTTGAATCTGTATGTTGTAATTCATAATTAAAATAATCTTTTTCGTTCATAGTTTTTTAAGTGAATCGTGAATTGTAAAATGTGAATAGACCTTTACGGATTTGAGAATTATCAAATGTGCTTTAGTGACAATAAAGACAATTCACAAAACACATTTCACTCATATTTCGACATTTTATTCAATCTCTTTTAGCATACTCTCAATATTTTTCCCGACAGCGTCTGACAATTTGAGTGCATTTATCAAAGATAAATTGTGCTTTCCGTTCTCAATATTGCTGATGTATGCCTTACTCATGCCTGTCTTATCAACAATATTATCTTGCGATAACTTTAATTTAGTTCTGTACATTTTAAGATTAAAACCAAATATTTCAAGTATTTTTTGTTCGTCCATAGTTTAATTTTATGTACTTGACTTTATAATTTCAATATGATATATAATAATTTATTGTTATATAATATAATTTAATACAATATATAATAATCATGTCATTGCGAGAAGGCAAAAGATTGCCGACGAAGCAATCCGGCATCTTATTGTCATTTACAAAAACGGTTGGATTGCCACGCCCTGTCGGACTCGCAATGATATGAAGAATTAATTGTCGGCATTGCTACACCGACGAATTATTAAAGGAAAAATCATGAAAAACTATTCAAAAAATCTTGCAAATAATATCAAAAAATTGAGAAAAATAAATAATCTGACCATAGAAGAACTCTCACAAAAAACAGGAATAAACACATGCTTTTTGATTAAAATTGAGCAGGCAAAAGCAAAGAGAATATTTATTTCACATATAGGTGCTTTTTGCAAATGTTTCAATGTAGGAATAAATGAATTATTTGAATAATTACACCATCATATCAGGATCAATATCATCAGGATTTACAACCTGAACCCCGAAACGAGTTCTGAATAAGTATTGTACTGTTTCCGACTGAATTTCAAACATCATTTTATTAAATAAATCAAAACATTCTTTTTTATATTCAATCAACGGGTCTTTTTGACCGTAAGCACGAAGTCCGATACTATCCTGCAGCATTCTGACATTTGTCAGATGGTCAATCCATTTTGCATCAACAACTTTTAATAATACATCTTTTTCAAGCTGTCTTACGACATTATCTTCACTGAATGCTTCCTGAGGGGGAGTATCTGAATTATATTGAGCAAGAACTTTGTTGTAAAACTCAATGATTTCAATTTCATGGTCTTTATATGCCTGAATTACGAAATCTTTAATTTTTTCATACATAGGAGCATAACGCATATTTTGAATATCTTTTACTTCAATTACTCCCGAAAGTGGCGGAACTATTGAATGCAGCTCTTTTATCATTTTTTCCAGTTCTTCATAACTGTATTCTTCCACTTTCATTTCAGGTGAAATATAACTGCTCATAATTCTGTCAACTTCCTGTTCAATCATATAAAGAATATCCGAATACAAACCGCGCCCTGCAAGAACTTTCTTTCTTTGATGATAGAATTTTTCACGTTGAATATTTATAACATCGTCATAATCAAGGACTTGTTTTCTTATATCAAAGTGAAAAGTTTCAACTCGTTTTTGGGCTGATTTAATTCTTTTGGTAATCATCGGATGGTCAATAGCGGTATTTTCCGGAAGATTAAGCATTTCCATAAGATTTTTAATAGCTTCTCCGCCGAATATTCTCATCAAATTATCTTCTAATGATAAGAAAAACCTTGTGGAACCGGGGTCACCCTGACGTGCTGCACGACCTCTCAACTGGTTATCAATACGGCGGGATTCATGACGCTCCGTCCCGATTACATGTAATCCGCCTGCTTTTACGACTTGTTCGTGTTCAAGTTCGGTTATTCTTCTTGCTTCTTCAAGAGCTTGTTTTTTAAGATTTTCATAATCCGGATTTGATTCATCAATTCCCTGCTCATCAAGATTTGATTTTGCAAGGTATTCAGCATTACCACCAAGCAAGATATCCGTTCCGCGACCTGCCATGTTTGTTGCAATTGTCACCGCACCGAATCTGCCTGCCTGTGCTATGATATAAGCTTCTTTTTCATGGTGCTTTGCATTTAAAACATTATGTTTGATTCCTCTTTGTTTTAATAAAGCCGATAAATATTCGGATTTTTCAATACTTACGGTGCCGACAAGCACAGGACGTCCAAGCTTGTGCTGAGCAATTATATCATCAATTACTGCCAAATACTTTTGAACTTCCGTTTTATAAATAACATCAGGATAATCAATTCTTATATCGGGTTTATTTGTGGGAATTGCGGTAACTTCTAGATTATAAATTTTGCCAAATTCAGCTTCTTCTGTCATAGCAGTACCTGTCATGCCTGATAATTTCGGATACAGCCTGAATAAGTTTTGGAAAGTTATACTTGCAAGGGTTTGAGTTTCATCCTGAATTTCAACCCCTTCTTTAGCTTCAATAGCTTGATGTAAACCGTCAGACCAACGACGACCTTCCATTATACGACCCGTAAATTCGTCGACAATCATGACTTCACCGTCTTTTACAACATAATCGGTATCTTTTTCAAACAATTCTTTTGCTTTCAGCGCCTGCAAAAGATGATGTGCAAAATTTGTCTTAATGTCAAACAAATCTTTTACCCCGATAAGTTCTTGGGCTTTATCAATACCATCTTCGGTCAAAATTACATTCTTATTTTTTTCATCGACCGTATAATCTTTTTCTTTCTCAAGTTGAGGAGCAATTTTTGCCATTGTACGGTATGTATCTTCAGATTGAGTAAGACGACCGCTTATGATTAACGGTGTTCTCGCTTCATCAATTAATATAGAGTCAACTTCGTCTATAATTGCGTAATTAAACGGACGCTGAACAAGCATTTGTTCACTTGAAGCCATATTATCTCTCAAATAATCAAAACCGAATTCATTATTTGTGCCATAAGTAATATCACATCTGTATGCATCATATTTAACGGCAAAATCTCTTGCACCTTCACCATTTGACAATATACAACCGACAGACAACCCTAAAAACTCATAGATTTTGCCCATCCATTCACTATCACGTTTTGCAAGGTAATCGTTTACGGTAATAACATGAACACCCTTACCTGTTAATGCATTTAAGTATGCAGGTAAAGTTGCAACCAGAGTTTTACCTTCTCCGGTTCTCATTTCTGCAATATGACCATTGTGAAGAAAATATCCGCCTATGAGTTGAACATCAAAATGGCGCATATTCAAAACCCTTTTGCCGGCTTCTCTTACTGTTGCAAAAGCCTCCGGTAACAATTTATCTAATGCTTCTTTCTCAAGCTTTAAATCTTCTTTAAAATTATTTGAACGGGGACGTTGAGCAAGAATTGCTTTAAATTCATCTGTTTTTGCCCTCAACTGTTCATCGGTCATAGCCGCAAACTCGGGTTCAAGCGCATTTATATGATCAACAATACCCATCATGGCTTTTATTTTTTTCTCATTGGGATCACCCAATATTTTCAGTAACCACTTTAACATAGCTAAGATACCTCTCCTCAAGTTAATATATATGATAAGTTTATCATAAACATAGAAAAGGCAATAGGGCAATAAGGCACAAAAACACTAAGGTACTAAGACCCTAAGATACTAATGTATTAAAACACTAAGTATTAAGGCGTTTTATGGATTTATTATTTTTAATATAGTACTCTTATACGATTATTTTCTTTAATCTTACAAAAACTTTATATTAGTGCTACAATTTCGTTATGGCTGGAACGTGGGACGAATTAATACAAGATATAAAAAGCCGACTTGATATAGTGGATGTTGTATCCGAGCAAGTTGTGCTTAAAAAACGGGGCAATTCTTATTGGGGATTGTGCCCTTTTCATAAAGACAAAAATCCTTCATTCTGCGTTACACCCTCAATGGGGATTTATAAATGTTTTAGTTGCGGCGAGGGCGGAGACGCAATAAAATTTATAATGAAAACAAAAAACATGGAATTTAGGGAAGTTATCGAAGAATTAGCCGAGAAATTCGGACTTGAACTCCCTAAATCACATAAATCAGACGGCTTATACAGAGAACTCAAAGAACAAATACTTAATGCAACAGCAATCGCAGCAGAAATTTATCATGATTTTTTGTTAAGGGAAAAGGCAGATAATGCAAAAGATGCACTTAATTATTTGTCAAAAAGAGGAATTAGTTCTGAAGTTATAAAAAAATTTCACCTCGGTGTGGCTCCGAAAAGTTATTCAACTTTATATGATGAGCTAAGAAAAGATTTTTCAAATGAAGTGCTTGAAAAAGCAGGGTTGATATTAAAAAGCGAAAAGGGCGGCTATATTGACAGATTTCGCAGCCGCCTAATTATTCCTATCCGTAACGAAAACGGTCAATATGTTGCATTTGGTGCAAGAGCATTAGAAAGCGGACAAACACCTAAATATATAAATTCATCCGATTCATTAATATATAATAAAAGCAAAATTTTATATGGCTTAGATACTGCAAAAGATGCCATAAAAGAGGAAGATGCTGTTGTACTGATGGAAGGATATTTTGATGTAATCTCATCTCAGGCTCACGGTATTGAAAACTGTGTAGCATCTTGCGGAACGGCACTTACACCTGATCATGTAAGACTTTTATCCAGATATACAAAATCAAGAAGAATTTATCTTTCATTTGATACTGACGGAGCAGGGCAAAAAGCAACAGTTAAAGGAGCCTCCATCATTAAAGAAGTCTTTGCGGGTTTGGGCAATATAAAACAATTTGATGAAAGTTATCTGCCGATAAGTTCAAGTGCGGAACGTTATGCATGCGAAATTCGTGTCATTGCACCACCTGAAGGGAAAGACCCTGATGAATTTGTACGTTCCGTCGGGGCTGATGCGTATAAAATGTATATGGAAAAAGCACCGTTATACATAGATTTTCGGGTTAACAGCATATTAAAACAAAAAGATAACTACAAAACTCCGCAGGAAAAAGCGCAATTTATAAGTACAATAATTCCTGTTTTGGGCGAAATTCAAAACAAAATTATCCGCTCTGAATATGTGGAAATGGTTGCACAAACTTTAGGTATAGAATCCGATGTAATCAAGTCAGAGCTTAAATCTTACGACAGAGCAAATATCCCTCAGGTTGAAAGAATTGTTAAGAATGTAACAAAAAATAATTCTGTGGCGCAAAAAGCGCAAAAATTTTTATTGAGCGTTTTTCTTGTACCCGACAATCATTTTTCTTTCTCTCAACTAAGCGAAATGATGTCAGACGTTACATTCGATGATGAAATATTAATAATTGTAAAATCTACAATTGACAAATTGATATGTACCGTAA
>CACXFH010000107.1 GCA_902766975.1 uncultured bacterium
AAAAAGGAGAAAAAAGATGCCAACCGCTTCAATGATTGAACTTTTGGAATCAGGTGTACACTTCGGTCACCAAACACAAAGATGGAACCCTAAAATGAAACCGTATATATACGGTGCAAGAAACGGAATTTACGTTATTGATTTAAGAAAAACTACAGTTTTGCTTGATGAAGCTTATGAATTAGTCAGAGATTGTGCAGCAAAAGGAAGAAATATTCTTTTTGTTGGTACAAAAAAACAGGCAGCTGAAGTTGTTGAAAACGAAGCAAAAAGATCAGGCGCTTACTATATCAACAGACGTTGGTTAGGCGGTATGTTAACTAACTTTGAAACTATCAGAGGCAGAGTTAACAAATTAAAAGAATTAGAAGAATTTATTGCTAACGGTTATGCTGAAAAACTTCCTAAAAAAGAAGTTGCACAAATCAACAGACAAGTAGCTAAATTATCTAAAACTCTTGGCGGTATCAAAGAAATGAGAGGATTACCCGAACTTATTTTCGTTATCGATCAGGAAAAAGAAGATATTGCTATAAAAGAAGCGAATAAATTAGGTATTCCGGTTATTTGTTTAGCTGATACAAATGCTAATCCTGACGGAATTGATAAAATTATTCCGGGGAACGATGATGCAATTCGTTCAATTCAGTTGATTACATCAAAACTTGCAGATGCAGTTTTGGAAGGTAAGCAACTCCGCGAAAACAAAGCAAATGCAGCTAAGAAAATTCAAAAAATTTCTGCCGAAGATGCCGGAGTAACAACAGAAGTTGCTGCTGAAGAAGCAAAAGCAGAAGAATAATCAGATACTATGACACTAAGGCGCTATAATACTGCGTAGAGTATATTTTAGTGCCTTAGTATCCTGGCAATTTAGTATTTTTTATAAGTAGTACTATAAAAATAGGAGAGATATAAAATGACAATTACAGCTCAAATGGTAAAAGAACTTCGTGATAAAACAGGTGCCGGTATGATGGATGCCAAAAAAGCTCTTGTCGAAGCTGATGGTGATATGGAAAAAGCATCGGAAATATTGCGTCAAAAAGGTATTGCTTCTGCGGATAAAAAAATGGGAAGAATTGCGGCAGAAGGTCGTGTTGAATCTTTCATCGATGCTAACGGCGGTGCAATGATTGAAGTTAACTGTGAAACAGACTTCGTTGCTAAGAATGATGAATTCAAACAATTAGCAACCGGTTTGGCTCAAAATGTTGAAGAACAAAAACCTTCAGATGTTGATGCATTATTAGGTTTGACCTGCAAACAATGCGGTAAAGTTATAGCAGATGCATTGAAAGAAAAAATCGCTTCAATCGGTGAAAAAATTACCGTAAGAAGATTTGTAAGATATGAAGGTAATGTTGCTACATACATTCACAACGGAAAAATTGGTGTATTATTGCACACAGATGTTAAAAATGATGAATTGGCAAACGATTTGTGTTTGCATATCGCATCTTGTGCTCCTCAATTCGTTTCAAGAGATCAAATCCCTCAATCGGTTATTGATGAAGAAACAAGAATTGAAATGGGTAAAGAAGATTTATTGAAAAAACCCGAAGCAATCAGAGGTAAAATTGTTGAAGGTCGTATTAACAAATTGATGGCTGAAAGATGTCTTTTAGACCAAGGTTTTGTTAAAGATCCGAACCAAACTGTTGCTCAACTTATTGAAGGTAAAATGAAAGTTTTGGCTTTCACAAGATATGAATTGGGTGAAGGTCTTGAAAAACGTCAAGACAATTTCGCTGAAGAAGTTATGAGCCAATTAGGCTAATTACATAAATGTCAGTAAAAAGAGGTACAATATGTACCTCTTTTTTTTGCGTAAATATTGACAAATGCACATTTTTATGTTACAAGAGTAGTAGAGGTGTTGTGTATGCTTTTATATAACGGTATGAGTAAACAAGAATTGATTAATAGAAATTATAATCACATTTATAATCATGAAATGGCTCATAAGCTTGCCGGAGGACAGTTTGCAGGTGCAATATCAATAGAACGTGATGAAAACGGGATTCCGGTATCAGGGCATGTGCCTATTACAATGCCTGTGTTGGATAAAAATAACCCTCAAAAAACAATTGATCACGCAAATACCGTCATCCGTGCCGCTCTTGCTCCCAGTGATCCGTCAGGGCAAGATTATAAAGTGGCTGCAAGTGCTGAAAAAATCAAAATGAATGCACAAGCTGTTAAGGATAAAAAGAGCGGTAATAAGTTGGATGTTATTGCATAATAAATTTGCCTTGTTGCAATTTTAATGGTATATTATTACAAAATTTCAATAAGTGTGTCAAATTTTTTTTTTATTATATAATGTTTCATATAATAAATTAATTGCAGGAGGCAAAATGGAAAATATTATATCGAACTATGAAAACAGCAACAGACCGCATATAAATCCGACAAGGATAAAAGTTGTAGGTGTCGGTGGCGGTGGCGGAAACGCAGTTAACAGAATGATGCAGGCAAAATTAGCCGGTGTTGATTTTTGGTTAATGAATACTGATTTGCAAGTATTGAGTTGCAGTAATGTTCCAAATAAGCTCCAGTTGGGTGTTGAAACCACAAACGGTTTAGGATGCGGTGCGGACCCTGTAATGGGCGAAAAGGCCGCTTTAGAAGTAAAAGAACAAATTACCAAATCTTTAGATAATACTGATATGTTATTTATAACTGCAGGTATGGGCGGCGGAACCGGAACAGGTGCAGCCCCTGTTGTTGCTCAGATTGCTCAAGATTTAGGAATTTTGACAATCGCTTTTGTTACTAAACCTTTCTTCTGGGAAGGTAAAAAAAGAATGGCGCAAGCAGAAGAAGGCATTGAAAAATTAAAAAAATATGTTGATGCGATACTTGTTGTTCCGAATGATAAGTTACTTCAGGTTGTAAAACGTGAAATCGGGGTCAGAGAAGCGTTTTGCGTCACTGATGAAGTTTTGTTCAGAGGTATCCAAGGGCTTTCTGATATAATCACTATTCCGGGTACCATCAATATTGACTTTGCAGATGTAAGAAAGGTTGTCAAAAATTCAGGAACTGCATTAATGGGTATTGGCAGAGCTCAGGGTGAAGGCAGAGCTATAAAAGCTGCCGAGATGGCTATCAATTCTCAGTTGTTGGAATCTTCTATTGATGGCGCAGGCGGTATTATTGTTAATATTACGGGAAGTTCTAATATGACGTTGTACGAAATAAATGATGCTACCAACGTTATAAATAATGTTGTTAAAGATGATGCGGATGTCATTATCGGTACTGCTATAAATGAATCGTTGCAGAATGAAATCCAAATTACTGTTATCGCAACAGGTTTCGCGGAAAAATCAACAAGAGGTGCTTTGCAAATGTCTGCAGCCGAATATTTTAGTTCAAAATCTGAAAACGGTTCATCTTCGGCAGATTCATCAGGTTTAAATTTCCCAAATCTGGATGTTCCCGATTTTTTAAAGAAAAACTAAATTGTAACAAATAATAAAAAACTCCTAAAAATAATTTAGGAGTTTTTTATGCTGAAGTTATTCCAATATTAGGATAATGGTTATTTACATTGTTTTCGTATTCAAGTAAATCTTGTATTTTTACAACATATTCTTTTGCTTTATTGGCTATATTAGAATCATCAGGAAGAATCAGTTTTTCAAGAAGATTATATCTGATTTGTATTACATGTAAAGGTATATTCAGATCGTCAATATTGTTTCTAACAACTTCTCTGAGTCCTGATATTGCAAGATCAATATTCGTTCCTAAAAGTAAAGTTTTTGATTGTTCAGGCTGTTGTTTAATGTCTTTCAATACTTCATTCAGTGCTTCGTCAAATATATCTGCGCTTTTTGCATAATTTGTTCTTTTTGCTTTTTCAATAAGTTTTTTCTTTAAATCTTTTATGATTTCTTCATAATTGGGGTTGTTGTCTATATTACCCAGTTTACGGAATTCTTCTCTGGCAAATTTTGCTTGTGAGTCTGCACTTTTTAGTATACTTTGTATTCTATTGAAGTTCTTATATGCGATATCTAATGATTCTTTGTCTGAAATCATGTCTGCAACTTTTTCCGATAATCCGAGTTGGTTAAGGAATAATGCAGCAGTATCAAGATTTTCTTCTTTCAACATTGGTGTAACTATCAAATTAATACCTTCTTCGGAATCTAATGATACCACTCTGCCATCTGTTAATTGCATTGTAGATTTTCTTAATGCATCTCTAACTGCGTTAAGGTTACCTTTATTAGCACAATCCATAAGAATATATTGCAATTCCATCATGTCGCCCTTGTATAAAAGCGATTTCATATTAGTCTTGTATATTTCTTTAATCTCTTTCAGGGCTTCTTTGCCTTCCTTGGTCTCAGGATTATATTTTCTGTCCGGATGTTTTGCATCTTTAGCACTCAGCAGTAGAAATTCATTCATATATTTTTCAGGGGAATCAAGGAATCGGTGTTTGAAAAATAAATCTCTAAACTGTGCAAAATATTTTTCGGCATCTGCAACATTTTGAGCATATTTCTCCGCAATCTCTTTTGCAGTTCCCGAGCTTTCATCCGTAACTGTCGGATTATAATGATCTTTTACCCATACGGCTTTAGATTTAGCTGAAATCCATTTATTCAAAATTTCAAGAGCTTTTCCCTGATATTTTGTATCAAACATACTCATTACATAAGTCTTTTTGTAAATATCAATATTTTTGAGAGAAATTTCTTCCGCTTCTTTCATAGTTTTTCCGTCTGCGGTTTTTTCGTATATTTTGAACAAGTCATATAGGGAATTTATATAATCTTTGTATTTTGCAACGGAATGTGTCCCTGAGGCAAATAATTGTCTTGCTTCTTCCTTTTTGTCGCTGATTGTGTTGTCACTTGAATTGAGTGCAAGCAATCTGTTTAGCTCTTGTGTTACTTTTGTATATTGACGTGGTGTCAAATCTCCAACTTGCGGCAGTTTTGTATTTGCATATTTTTTTAGTGCATAAATTATTTCAAGTGAAGCTTGTTGATTTTTGTATGCGTATATGTAATCCATATAATTGTTGAGTTTTTCATTAAAGGTGTTTAAAGATTTTTCAAGATCTTCCTGTGTTGAGATTTCAACAAGCGGATACGCCGGGAATGCAAAATACTTTTTGAATGCATCATCTTTATATTTATTAAATATTTTCTTAATTGTCAGTGTTTGCAAATTATAATAGAAATCTGAGTACAAATCATCAAATGAGCGTTTCCCGCCGATATATCTGCCGCCGCTTAAATTGCGGGATAGTTTTTTCAAATCGTAGTATGGGGTGGTTTTACTTTCATTTATATCTTTATAGTAGCTTTCAGAAAATATTGTATTTATGAATGAATTTTTCATGGATTCGTTTCCTGAACGTATGGATTTTACAACATCATATCCGTTTATGGATTTTATTCCCATATCGCTGTCAGATATTTTGGAATTATAATTTCTGTCAAATTCTTCTTTTGTCAGATTTCTCAAGGAATTTAAAATTTGTGCAAATTCTTTATCTGTTTGGGGGGCAAATTCACGGTCAATCCATTGCGCTATATTTCGGTTACGCCCTGTTGTAAAGTTTGTTTCAACATCCTGTTCTGTGATTGTTAATTTGTTTTCTATAATCGGACGGATAGTGAGTGTAAAATCGTGAATTTTTTCATCCGGCAAATTAGTTTTTAATTTAAGATACTTTTCAAAGTTGATTAGCATAAGATTTATGCCATGTGAAACGTTTCCGTCGAATTTATCTTTTTTAATACGTTTCATCGAATTTATTATTTTTGTTGCGACTTCGTAGTTTAATTTAATATTATTATCTTTGGCAAATTTTCTAATGGAATTATATATTTCATTGCGAGAAGCTTCTGTTGCATATCTTATAATATCAGGATTTTTGCCCATTATGTAATCAAAATTATCTCTTGCAGTTTTGCGCAGTTTTTCATGAAGTTTATCTAAATCTTTTTGAGTTTTGACTTCAATATTATATGCGTTGATGTCGGGAATTTCATCGTAAGATTTAATTATTGCAACTTTTTCTGCGTAAAGTCTCAGTTTGTCATTTGGTTTTAACTTGTAATATTTTTCTTCGGAATCAATACCTTTATCAAAAATATCATCGCCATTAATTCTTTTTAATAAAACAGGGTATAGAGAACGAGAAGCTTCTCCTGCTGTTTCAACCCTTTTTATAGTCGATTTAATTTCATCTGTTGTCATATCTGATGCAAGTTTTTCCAAATCGTCCAGATAATCTGATGACGGCAGTAACAAGTTTTGCTTAATTGTTTTAACTGTAGACATAGCTGCAGGTGATACTCCGCTCATAATGAGTGTTCTAATCATCGGAAAAGTGTATTCTTCTCTGTCTTCATTTAATAATTTGTTATATTGTTTATTAGGTATTCTTTCAGGGGTATATTTGCCCTTTTTATCTATCAAATTATCCTCAATTTTCCCGTTTTGGTATTTTTCATTTGTAACGTAGCCTTCCTGCCCGCCATATTGATTTGAATAATCCGTCCTTAAAAGACCTTGTTTATCAATCCAAGTATTTTCGTGTTCAGAGGCACCCCACGTATTATCGTGGAATATAATATCTTTAACTTTATTCGTATCTTCAAATTTAAGCAATGTCGGTTTTACATCAACAACATATTGAGCGTGCATGGCAGGCTCGTTGTCCTTTACGGATGTCATTGATGTCCCTGAATATGGAGAGCTTTTAATTTTATTAATACCCAGGCGAATATTTTTTTCTTCATAATAAGGACGATCGGTCATGTGTTCAAATATTTTTAGAGCCTGATTTTCCATTAAACCGCTTTCGTTTTCTCTTGTCCAATATTCACCTTTTTGAACTCCTATTTCTCTGTTGAGTTCTTCAAGCGGTTCTTTCATTTCTTTATAAATGTCGTTTAAGCGCCTTGAAGATGTTGCATACCAAGAATTTACATTCTTTTTGTACTTATTTAGCGCCTCTTTTTCTATAGGTGTAAATTCGGTTATTGGCTTTGGCAAATCTTTGAATTTTATCTTTTGACCGTCATCTGTTGTTCTGTTTCTGTAGAATTCATCAAATTTGTGCTGCAATGACAGTAATTCTTTTTCTGTTGCGAGGTCGCCCATATTTTCAAGCTTTTTCAATACTGCATATTTGGGGTCTGCACTATTAAGTAATGTTCCGTCGGGTGCGCTGATTTGTAGTGAATCTTGCAGGGTTTTAATCATTATTGACATGTTATTAAAACTCTTAGCAAGTACTTTATATAAATCCTGTGTCGTTTCGATATCGGCATCCATAGGGGCGCCGTTCATAATATTAAAACCGGCTATATATGATTTGTCTTCTTCCTCAAAAAGTAGATTAAAAATATTGTCAAAAGATTCTTTTAAATCCAGAAGGTGGGATTTGTGTCCGGTTTTATTAAGAATTTCCAGGTATTGTTCATCCGTGCAATTCTCGTTTTTAAGAATATCCAAATAATTATCAAGTTTTTTCAGAATCAAATGCTTGTTTGGTTCCATGTTTAATTTAGAAGCGGCATTTTCAAGCACATCTTTATCTTTTGTACTTTCAAGCTCATTTTTAATAGCGTCAAGTTGGGTTGAGAGTACTTGTTTTCTGTCCCCGAGCAGAATTGAGTGATAAATATCATCTGCAAATGTCGTTATCATCAGTTTTACCGTATCTGCATAATCTTCCAATACTTCAGCCAGCAGCACTTCTTTTGATTTTTCTTGTTCTTCTGATGATTTATCTTCTATTTCGCTTTTAAATCGTTCAAGCAAAATATTTTTCAGTTCCGGATCGATTTTTCCTGAGCGTATTTTTTTACTTAATAATTCAAGATTTTCTATTAAATATGATTCATTATCGGTAACATCAAACTGAGTCATCATATCTGTCAGATATTCAGGTATATCAAGCGCAAATGTATGCATTGTTCTATATGCTGCCGCAGCATCAAAAAGTTCCTTGTTCAGCATATATTTCCCTGCTAAAGTCGCACAATGACCTTTGTTAATTTCTTTAATTTCTTCTGTTATGTTAGTTAATTCAGGGACTTTCGCTGCAAGAATTTTTTCATTCACATTTTCTGATAAAGTATTTAATAGATATTTTTTAATTTTTTCATTTTTATTTTCTTCGGGTTCATGTTCAATAAAGGCATATTCCCTTTCAAATTCTCCAAGTTTATCTTTTTCATTCGAATGTGTTAGAGCAAGAGAAATCAAACTATTTGCGATATTTCTTACCTTTTTATTGTCCAAATCCGGTGCTATCTGCATAAGTATTGAATGTATCTGTTCCAAATCTTTTGCAGTTAAATCAATTTTTCTTGCATTTTCGCTTGCTTGAATAGAAGTGTAGTATTTTTGTTTTTCAATATTCTTTTTGCAATTTGCAAGAGCATCTTTTGCTTTTTTGGCGGCTCTGTAGTAATCTTGGTATTTTTCGGCTTGAGAATTTATGTCTTTGTGAATGTGTGTGTCTGCGAATGTTCCGAAATTTTCCTTATCAAAAGAAGAATAAGCTCCAATTACGTCATTAAATGCGCCTGTAGTATCCGCTGCGTTCATCCAGTTCATGACTGATGTATCAACTATTCTGTACCCCTTTTGTAATGCATAGTTATAATCGATATTTGCTTTTGGTATCGGGACTTTTTTGTGTTTCCCCAAATTTGTTCTGTCATAAACCTGCATATACGGACTGTCATCAAGTTCTGTCAGTATCATATCAACATAATTTGCTTTATCCTCATACGCAAGTGCTTTTCTGCATATTGATATTGCGGCACACATTCCGTGTTGTCTTTGGTTTGCGGCTTTAATATTCGGTATTTTTGATTCCGGAGTATCAATAACTATATCGTTTAAAATCTCTGCAAGAACAAGAGTTTTTTTATCTTTTAGCTGCGGATTAATTTTATAATCGTCACTCATAAGATAATTTAATCGTTTGAGGATATATAGTTTTTGGGATGTCGGAATTTCTGACGATATAATAAAATAATTTAAATTTCTCTGAACTTTTTGTGTATTCTTTGATGTGTATTTCAATTGTTCAGGATTAATTTTTGATAAAAGAGTTTCCCTGTGCATCAATATTTCTTTTTCTTCTAATGTCAGCTTTGCAGGGGTGTTGATTACCTGCGTAAGTTTTTGGGTCAGTTTTTCCTGAACGGATTTATCTGACAATTTAAAGGATTTTTCTGCCGCATCATTCAATTTTTGACGCCAGTCATTATAGGATTTTTTGCCTAAATCAATGTTTGTTCCGTAGCGAAGATTTTGCGCGACATCAAGTAAAAAATTAATATTGTCTTCTCCGGGAACTTTTGCTAACTCATCAATTGCTGTAGATATTCGACGTTGATTTGGCAAATTCAAATCGTATGGATTATCTTTTTTTAGTTGTTCTACTGTATTTCTATCCTGTCTGATTCCTGTAAATGCATTGCAGGCATTAACTCTATATATTCTCATGTGTGTATTAAAAGCTGTAAAAATTATTTTTGCTAAAAACGCGTTGATTATTAAAAAAATCTTAACAATTATTCAAATTTGAAAAAGATGTGTTACTGTACTAAAATAGTAAGAAAGTGAGGATTTAATAATGGGAAAACAGGAAGTATTACAGTATCAGCCCCAGGGTGTATGTTGCCAAATGATGCAGGTGGCAATTGAGGATAATAAAATAGTTGATGCCGCTTTTTACGGGGGATGTAACGGGAATTTAAACGGCATCAGAGAGTTGATAAAAGGTATGAATGTTGATGATGTAATTGAGCGTTTGGGCGGAATTCATTGCGGTCCAAAATCTACAAGCTGTCCTGATCAACTTGCGACTTGCCTTTTAGAATATAAACAAAAGAAACTTGCAGAGGCTAAGTAATTTATGAATAACAAAATTTTGGTTGTAGATGATGATTTGTCAATAAACGAACTGATTAAAGTTAATCTTGAACTTGCAGGGTATACAGTAATTCAGGCTTATGACGGTATAAAAGGTTTTGCGTTGGCAAAACAAGAATTGCCGTCATTGGTTGTGCTTGATGTAATGATGCCTGAAGTCGACGGTTTTACGGTTGCAAAACGGATAAGAGAAAATGATGAAACAAAAAATATTCCGATAATAATGCTTACTGCACTTTCTCAGTTAAATGACAAAGTAAACGGATTTAATATCGGAGTTGACGATTATTTGGTAAAACCGTTTGAAACAGAAGAATTGCTTGTAAGAGTCCGTGCATTATTAAAACGTACAAATCAAATCCCGAAATCCGCATCAGTCAGAGAACTTCAGTCGATTGGGGAAATTACTTTACTGCCGGAGCAATACAGTGTTCGCATCGGCGATAAGCAGGTAAAACTAACCCCTATCGAATATGATATTTTTAATTTGCTGTTCCAAAATCACGGCAATATGGTTTCGTCTGCCAAACTGTTAAAAGATATCTGGGGGTATTCGCCTGATGATGATATTGAAACAATCAGGGTACATATCAGGCATTTGAGAAGTAAAATTGATAAAATTTCTAATGGCAAAAAATACATTGAAACAATATATGGCGGGGGGTATAAATTAAATATTTAGGAGTTTATATTGGAAAATTTGCTAAAATTCAAGGGTAACTGGAGAGATTATCAAAAAAGAATACTGGATAATTTAAACTTTCATTTGCGTGATGAAAAGCTTCATGTCGTAGCTGCTCCTGGTGCCGGTAAAACTACATTAGGTATTGAAGTTATCTCACGAATCGGACGTCCTACATTGATACTTGCGCCGACAAATACAATAAAAAATCAGTGGAGGGACAGAATTTGTTCAGCTTTTCTTGATGAAAAAAATTATGATATAGTTTCAACAGATATAAGGGAACCGAAATTTATAACGGTTATAACTTATCAGGCTCTGCTTGCAGCATTTTGCGGTCAGATTGATAATTCCGAGCCTCAGATTTATGAAGAAAGTGACGACGATATTGATAATGACTCTATTACGACTTCACGACGCTTTAATGCGCAAAAAGCAGATGATATAATTGATATTTTGAAAAAAGCGGAAGTTTCTCTGTTGTGTTTCGATGAAGCTCATCACTTGCGTAAGGAGTGGTGGAAAGCATTGACTTATCTTAATGATAATCTCGAGCCTGAACAAACGCTTGCGCTAACGGCAACTCCTCCCTATGATGCTGATTATAAAGAATGGAAAAGATACGAAGATTTGTGCGGGGAAATTGATGAAGTAATTTCAATTCCGGAGCTTGTTCAAAATGGCGATTTATGCCCGCATCAGGATTTTATTTATTTTTCGCGCCTGAGTGAAAGCGAAAAAGAAATGATAAAAAAACATGAGCAGGCTGTATCAAAATTCATTGATAAGTTGTGTAAAGACTATGATTTAATCAAATATTTAAGCCGAATGGATTTTTTAATTCATACTGGCAGTGAAACAGAGCGCATACTAGATGATCCTGAATTTTATGTTTCAATTGTTTCCTTGCTTCGTAAATCAGAAATTTATGTTTCAAGTGAATTTATAAAGCTGTTTAATGCAAAAGAAACTGATACCCCTAAATTTGATACTAATCAGGCTCGAAGATTTTTAAACGGATTTCTGTTTACGCATGTTGATGAATTTAAACCAATTGGAATTAAAGTTGAAGAATATCTTGCAAGTGCAAAGCATTATGGCTTAATCAATAATAAGAGGATTGTTTTAAATGAAAGTGTAAAACTTCAGCGTCAGGTTGCTTCGAGTTTGGGTAAACTTGATTCAATTGTTGATATAGCGCAGCAAGAAATTGATTCGTTGGGTAAAGATTTGAGAATGGTAATTCTCGCTGATTATATAAGGGATAAAGATACCGATAATTCTCAATTGGGAGTTGTTCCTATTTGGCGGACATTAAAAAATAAATTTTCTCAAGAACAGGCATCAATCGCTGTGTTGTGCGGCTCGTTAATTCTTATACCAAAATCAAAAGAATATGATTTTAATATTCTTTTAGCCTCTAATAATGTGAACCCTTCCGATGTTTCAATGAATACATTCTCAGAAGATGATAATTATTTAAAAATCATTCCGAAAGAGTCTGCTAAAAATATTATTGTCAGGCTGATAACAGACATGTTCAATAATGGGCATATAACAATTTTAACCGGCACACAAGCGCTTTTGGGAGAAGGTTGGGACGCTCCGAGTATAAATTCACTTGTTCTGTCAAGCACCGTAAGCTCTTATATGTTGTCTAATCAAATGCGGGGGCGTGCTATAAGAATTGATAAAAATAATCCCGAAAAAATTTCAAATATTTGGCACCTTGCGACAATCGGCTTACCATCTAACCCAACATTATGGGAAACTGTTTTCGGGGAGGCGCAATCCGATATTGAATCCGCAAATGACTCAATGGCATTATTTTATGATTATAACCAGCTTACAAAAAGATTTGAAGGTTTTGAAGCTCCCTCATATTATGGTTGTAATGAAATCTGTAACGGGTTAGAAAGAGTACTTCCGCAAAAAATATTAGCTAAACTTGTCAGCGAAAAAGGGGAAAAAGCTTTTAATGAGCTGAATAGTCGTACTATGGAATTTGCAAAGAATAGAGAACAAACAAAACAATGGTGGGACGATGCTTTGTGTCTTGGCTATAATGCGCCGCAAATGAGATTACGTACAGGGGTTGAAACTGAAAAAATGAATTTACGTACACTCACCTATAAAGGTTATAAGCAAATATTACATTCTCTATTTTGGCTGTTTATTGTTATTGTAATTTCATCTTATGATTTGTTGTATCCTCTTGGTTTTTATATCGCAGCTGTTGCAGTAGTTGTATTTTTGTTTATATTTGCCGGAATTGGGCTAAAATATGTAAAAACCGGTTCGGTAGAAGGGACGATGAAGCAAATTGCTATTGTTATGCTTGAATCACTCTCCGCTCAAGGTTTAATAAAATCATCACTTAAAAATGTCGGATTAAGAGTCGATCACGGAAGTGATGAATGTATTTATGTTTCGTGTGCGAATTTATCCACCGAAGAAAATAATTTATTTATTAAATGCTTGCAGGAATTTTTAAATCCTGTTGAAAATCCGAGATATTTGTTTATCAAGTATGACAAATTTATGGGAACAATTAAGCAAACAGATTATTTTTCAATTCCTGCTGTATTATCTGCAAAAAAAGAAGATGTAAATATTTTCAAATCCTTGTGGGAAAAATATATCGGCGAATGTGAAATAATTTACACTAGGAACATGCAAGGTCGTTTGACACTTTTGCATGCAAGAAAAAACGCATTTTCAAATATGAATCGCCCCAAATCAAAGCGTCTTTCAAAATGGCAATAAGTTTAGAATGCTATTACAGATAAAATAATACAAATATTAAGAATTGTAAACTTGAATTTAAAAAGGCTGAAACCCTGTTATAATCTGCTATATGATATGATATGATATGATATGATGTGGTGGGGCGGGGCAATCCTTTCGACTTGAATGTTTTTATACAAATATAAGAGATTTTTTATTTAAGAGTATAAAAACACGAAAGGAGATTTATTATGAAAAAAATTCAAGGTGATGGAGGTATGCTTTCAAAGGCTGTTGAGTCATTAAGAGAAAATGGTAAAGGTGAAATTTTGTCGCAGGTAGCTCACAAAAAACCAATATTAATTTTTAACAATGTAAAATCCTCAGCAAAAGATGTAGCTGATGCAGTAGCAAATGCTTCCAATAATGCGATTGTGCGTGCAACTTCTTCTAGCGAAACGAATCCTACAATGGTTGTAATTGATGATGTTGGACATTATAAAGTGGAACATAGGGACCCAAATACAGGTGAAATAATATTTGTTACTCAAAATAATCCAGATGCACCAAGTGGGGTTATCGACAGAACTGATACAGATTCAAATGGTCAAGTAATTCGTTCGTTATATCATGATGTAAGAGATGAAAATTTTCAGACAATATATAAAAATTCACAAGGCGAAATTATTACAAAGGAAGAATTTAATAATCTTGTTAACATAAACAATAACCGTTTGCCCGGTCAATCTTTGAATATAAAAAGTTAGCAAGGGTGCAATTTTTTGCACCGAATTCCCTTCCCTTTGCAGGACTCTGTCGAGAGAAAGGTGACTAAATGTCACGTTTCTCGAGAGGTGGGCAGGGATGGGTTTCAAACAATACAGCCGTGGCAAATATTCAAAACCCCACCTAACCTCTCCTCCAAAGGAAGGAATAGTAAGTATGATTCTTTTTTGCGCTAATAACAGCAAAACAAAACGCCCTCAAAATGTTTCGAGGGCGTTTTGTATAAAATTCTGAATAAATCAGGATGAAGATTATTAAGCTTCAGCAGGTGCTTCTGTTGGTACTTCTTCAGCAGGTGCAGCTTCTGCTTCTGCTTTAGCCTGAGCTTCAGCTTCTGCTGCGGCTTTTGCTTCAGCTTCTGCCGCTGCTTTTGCTTCTTCTTCAGCTTGTTTTTTAGCCAATGCTTTTTTAGATAGTTTTACTGTTTCTTTTTTTACGTAATTCAAAGTTCCGTCTTCATTACAATGTTTGATTAAATATTGTACTCTTTCAGTCGGTTGAGCCCCTTTTGCAATCCAATCAAGAGCTGCTGCTTTATCAAACTGCATAACTTTTGTTTTCGGATTGTAGTGTCCCAACTCTTGAATCGGACGACCTTCTCTTTTTGTAGTTGAATTGATAACAATAATTCTGTATGACGGTTGCTTTTTTGCACCTAATCTTTTTAATCTGATTTTTAACATTACTTTTTCCTTCTTTTTATATACCTTTGTCGGCAATTCAGGCGCCGCTTCCTGACTTGTCTAAGCCAAAATACAGAGGAAATTTACTTCGGCTATGTTTAGAATTTAATCATAAATATATTTTCAGTGCAAGTAATTATTAAAAAATTGTGAAGTTCCTTGATTTTATGGATATTTATTGTAAAATTTAAAAGTAGGACTTACAATAAGGGGAGTAAAATATATGGAAACAACTTTAACTAAAGAAAAAGACAATGTGGTTATTATGAATATGACAATTCCTGCAAATGAAGCAGAATCTGCTTATAATCTTGCTGCAAGTCGTATTTCTCAATATGTAACTATTAATGGTTTCAGAAAAGGTAAAGCTCCTAAGTCTGTTGTTGAAAGACATGTTGGCGTTGACAGAATTCAGCAGGAAGCCTTAGATATGCTTTTGCCAAGATATATTTCTCAAGCAATTAATGAAAATAATTTGGATACAATTACTCAGCCGGCATTAACAGCTTATTCTTTTGAACCTGGGCAAAATTTACAGGTTACTATTCAAGTCGAAACAAGACCCGAATTTACCATCGGAACATACAAAGGAATGGATTTAAAGGCTGAGATTGCTCCTGAAGATAAAAATGCAATGGATAACGCAATCAACAATTTCTTGACGCAAAATTCATCATTGGAACTTGTATTAGACAGACCTTCAAAGGATACGGATATCGTTGTATTTGATTTTGACGGAACTTGCAACGGTGAAAAAATTCAAGGCGGAAGTGCTAAAGGTTACTCTTTAGACTTGGCTCATTCAAACTTTATTCCGGGCTTTGCAGAGCAGTTAGTGGGGCATAATATTAAAGACGAATTCACCATTGATGTAAAATTCCCGGAAGAATATCATGATGAAAAATTAAAAGGTCAGGATGCAAAATTTGATATTAAATTAAATGAAATCAAAGAAAGAGTATTGCCTGAACTGAATGATGAATTAGTAAAAAAAGCATCAAGATTTTCTACGGTTGACGAATTAAAAGCCGATATACAGTCATTTATTGATAACCAAAGAGAAAGCGCAAAGAAAATTAGTGCTGAAAACGCTGTATTTAAGTCAATTGTGGATTCTACAACAATTGATATTCCTCAAAGCATGATAGACAGAGAAGTAAAAGCTCTAGCTGGCGATTATCAACAAAGAATTGCCAACCAGGGCGGTAATTGGGCTCAGTTTGTAGAAGCTCAAGGCGGAGAAACAAAATTTGCTCAAACTTTGTCTGAAGATGCAAAAATCAGAATTAAAAATTCATTAATAGTCGATAAAATTTCAAAAGAAGAAAAATTGACTGTTGAACAGGCTGATTTGACCGGCAAGTTGACTCAATTAAGTGCTGCATACAGAGTTACTCCGGAACAGTTGGTTAAACAGTTCGGACAAAATCCGACATTCATTAATTCATTATCTCAACAGGTAATTAACGAAAAAGTCAGAGATTTCTTAATCGAAAACAATAAATTTGAATATGTTGAAACTGCACCTGTTGCAAATGATGAAAAGGCAGCTAAACCAAAGAAAAAAGCTTCTAAAAAAGCTGATAAAGAAGAAAATGCAGAAGAAAAATCTGCCGAATAAATAAAAAAAATACTATAAAAGGCGGAGTCACCGCTCCGCCTTTTGTATATAATGAATAAGTATAGTAAATAAGAAA
>CACXFH010000108.1 GCA_902766975.1 uncultured bacterium
AAATCCGCATCAAGTTCACTTGCAACAAGGGCTGATAGTTTATCGTTATCCGAAAAATTTACCTGCATATCAACTTCCGGTGCGCGACTTATAAGTTCAATAGTCGAAACCGTATCATTTTGATTTACAATCGGAATTGCACCGAGTTCAAGTAATTTATTAAAAGTTGTTCTAAGACTCAGATATCTTTCACGAATAGAAAAATCGTCCTCTGTTAAAAGAATCTGAGCAGCAGTCAAACCGTAAGTGTCAAATCCGTTTTCATAAACTGACATCAGCTTGCATTGCCCGATTGCAGCGCATGCTTGTTTTAGAGCAATACCTTTTGTATCTGACAAATTCAAACGTTTTTTACCCATTCCGACAGCACCTGAAGTAACAACTATTACTTCTTTGCCGGATTTTACCAAATTTGCAATATCCTCAATAAATGTATAAACTCTTGGCAGAGAAATAAAACCTTCTTCATTTCTCAAAATATTTGTTCCGAGTTTAATTACTATTCTTTTTGCGTTAATAAATTCTTTTCTGTCCATAGAATAATATTATCATAATTATTGCCATAATCAATATTATAAGCAGTTAGTCATATTTCCAATCAAGTCCGAATTTCTGATAATAGTATTTAATAAGTCGCTCGATATTTGATAATCCTACGACATGCGATAAATTAGTTTTTTTGTCGTAGAGAAAATCGTGATAACAAACCTGATAATTGTCATAACACGCCAAATCAACCCATAAATTGTCATGAGTTTTCCCTTTTTCATAATTCGGAATATTTTCGGCATAATAAGGATTTGAATCGATTATAGTATTTACAAAATTCCTTCTTCCGTAATGTTCAAGATAGTTCTTTCTCGGTTCATAATTTTGAGGATTTGTAATAACCTTGTGTATTGTATCAGCCAATGACTCCGGAGTGAATAACGGAACATATTCGCCTGCGTTACCGAAAAATACAGGGAAATCTCCTCTTGTGTATTTGTTAAAGTCTTTAAAAACAATAATCGGGACATCGCAACTTTGTGATTCGCTGATAAATCTGTTTTTACCTTCAATTAATGAGCCTAAAACGCAGCATTTTGATGCAGAATAATATTTTGATAAATCTTTATAATCAATAAACGGGTAAAAATCAATGTAGTCTTTTGTTTTTCCGTCGAAAACTTCATCAACATAGCGAAGCTGCTTGCTGCCGTATTCTTCAACTTTTGAATAATCCAAAGAGCCATCCTCGCGTCTTACGGCATTTCTTTTACCGATAGCATAAACAACTTTTAATCTTCTTCCGTATTTTCTTTCGTATTCTTTTAGTGCGACAGCAATCATAGGCAAATTTTTAACAGGGAAAGGTGTCGAAACACAAAATACGTCAATGGTTTTAGGAGTATACGGAACAGGAGCTATATAATATTCATTTAGAAAATCCGCATCCTGTAAAGGTAAGCAAATTATATCCTTAGTTTCAGGATGCTTGTTTTTAAAATATCTTTCACGTGCTTCATTTTTGTAGCAGGTAAAAAAGTAATCCGCCTGATAATTTCTCGGATAGGAACAAAACATTGAATTTGCAATAACAAAAAATATTTCTTTTAATTCAGGATATTTGTTCAAAATTGTTCTTGAAGCCTGAGAGTAAAAAACACCTTTAACTAATTTGTTTTTATATTTTAGCGGCGGGAAAGGTACAACCATGCTAAGACTTGCATGCAGTTTTTCGGATTCTTCATACCTGTCTTCAAAACTGTAATTGTCTATATCATCCCATATTTCTTCTATCGGTTTTTCAATATTGGGATTGTGCATGTACATCTCAGGCCACACATTAACCATTTAAATTCTCCTAAATATGCTTCCTCATTATTTATGATAAGATTTGAAGTCTAAAGTGTCAACATTAAAATAAATAAAATACTTCAATTATGTGAAAATATTTTTCACTATTTTTTTGACAACGTTAGTTTTGTCATCCTGAGCAGGTGCGAGCAAAGTATGAAGGGGGCAAGCCGGTATCTGTTAAATTTTGTAAGTTGGGGT
>CACXFH010000109.1 GCA_902766975.1 uncultured bacterium
ACCTGAAATTGCTTCGACCGGACAATTCCTTGCACATTTTGTACAACCCTTACAAAGATCTTCCTGAATAACAATCTTTTTCATTGCGGTGCAAACACCTGCAGGGCATTTATGATCTCTAATATGTGCAATATATTCATCTCTGAAATATTTTAATGTTGAAAGTACAGGGTTTGGAGCGGTTTTACCCAATCCGCACAATGAACCGTCTTTGATTGTATGTGCAATTTCTTCTAATAAATCCAAATCCTTCATTGTTGCTTTTCCTGCAACAATTTTTTGCAGGATTTTCAACATATTTTTTGTACCTTCTCTGCAAGGAACGCATTTTCCGCAGGATTCGTTTTGAGTAAAGTTCATAAAGAATCTTGCGACTTCAACGATACAGGTATCTTCAGCCATAACGACAAGACCGCCTGAACCGACCATTGCGCCTGCTTTTATAAGATTATCGTAATCCATAGGGATATCAAGATGTTCCTCTGTTAAACATCCGCCTGACGGTCCGCCTATTTGTACAGCTTTGAACTTTTTGCCGCCGCGAATTCCGCCGCCGATATCAAATACGATTTCTCTTAATGTTGTTCCCATCGGGACTTCGATTAAACCTGTATTATTTACTTCACCTGTAAGTGCAAATGTTTTTGTACCTTTTGAGGTTTCAGTACCCATTGAACTAAACCAATCAGCACCTTTTAATATAATGACAGGTACGTTTGCAAGTGTTTCAACGTTATTAATCAATGTCGGTCTGCCAAACAACCCCTTGTTCGCAGGGAATGGAGGTTTTGGTCTTGGCATTCCTCTTTCACCTTCAATAGAAGCAATTAGTGCTGTTTCTTCTCCGCAAACAAAAGCTCCTGCCCCTTCTTTAATATGAATGGTTAAGTTGAAGCCCGCACCCATAATATTTTCGCCTAAGAAATGTCTTTCTTCAGCTTGTGCAATTGCCTTTCTTAAACGCTTAATAGCAAGAGGATATTCTGCACGAACATAAATATATGCTTCGTCTGCTCCGACTGCATAAGCAGCTATTGCAATGCCTTCAAGCAATTTATGCGGGTCGCCTTCCATAACCGACCTATCCATAAACGCGCCGGGGTCGCCTTCATCACCGTTACAAACAACATAAGATTTTCCGCCTTTATTTGCTGCGGTAAATTTCCATTTTTGACCTGTCGGGAAACCGCCGCCGCCACGTCCTCTTAAACCTGATTTGATAATTTCATCTATAACAGCATCAGGATTGCCTTCTGTTAAAACTTTTGATAAAGCTTCGTAAGCACGCAATGCAATTGCTTCATCAATGCTTTCAGCATTCATTTCTCCGCAGTTTGCAAGTGCTGTACGGGTTTGTTTTGCGTAGAAATTAATATCTTCATTCTTACGTACTTTTTCGTTTGTATGAGGGTCGGTGTATAAAAGTCTTTCTACAACCTGATTATTTTTTAGAGCCTCATAAATTTCTTCCACATCATCAAGTCTTACTTTTACATAAGTCAAATCCAAATCAGGGAATACAACCAAAACACCCTGCTCGCAGAATCCGTGACATCCTGTCGGCACGATTGTTACTTTGTCATAATCAGACATAACGGAAACATCTGCCCCGAGTTCTTTAAATTTTTCAATGATTTGCAAGGAACCGTTTGCCACACACCCTGTTCCTGCACAAACAAGTACTCTGAATCCTTGTTTTTTTATTTCTTCACGAGCTCTTTCTTGCTCATTTTTTATATCAATATTCAAATTTGCCATAAATTAACCTCTTTCCTGTTTTAAAAGAGTGTCTAAAACTATTTTTACCGCATCAGAAGTCATTTGCGGATAAACTTTACCGTTAATAACGCAGACAGGAGCAAGTCCGCAAGCTCCAAGACAGCTTACCGTTTCTAATGAGAATAAACCGTCATTTGTAGTCATTTTGCCGTCTTCAAGTTTTAAATGTGCCTTAATCGCATTCAGAACCGGCATTGAACCTCTAACGTGGCATGCTGTTCCGTCGCATACTTTAATTTCATATTTACCTTTCGGATCCAAAGAAAATTGTGCATAAAATGTGGCAACCCCATAAACTGTTGCAGGGGAAAGCCCTTCTATTTTTGTACCAATGTAAATCAGTGCATCTTCAGGGAGGTATTTGTATTCCTCTTGTACTTTTTGTAAAATCGCTATCAAATGGGACTTATCGCCGCCACAGGCTTCAATAATTGAGTCCAATTTTTTTGTGTCGATTTTACGAGAATTGTCTTCCATCATTCTCGCTCCTATTCGTTTGTCTCATTAAACCCACAACTGTTGTATCAATAACAACAATTTAATTATAAAATAGCACAAAATATAATAAAAAATCAAATTAATTTTAGTGGTATACATCAATGTAACGAATTGTAAAGTTGAATTTAAAATACCCAAAACCCTGTTATAATCAGCTATATGATATGATGTGGTGGGACGGGGCAATCCTTTCGGCTGAATTGTTTTTATAAATGTACAGGGGAAAACGTTTTTCGAGATTATTAAATTTATAGAAAGTATTGAA
>CACXFH010000110.1 GCA_902766975.1 uncultured bacterium
AAAAAAAACAGGAAGTCGTTTTCATTCCCCCCTGTTAAGATTTACACTAGCCGAAATATAAATAGCATGATTATTATACAATTTTTTAGCAAAAAATACAAATTTTTATAAGAAATGTAACGAGATGAAACAATTAACAAATCAGCAAAAACTCTTTGTATCAGAGTATATTAAGTCGTTAGATCCTGAAAAAGCACTGGTTAACGCAGGATATAAGTTTGTAAATAAAGAAAAAGCAATCAGCAGAATTCTTTCAAGTCCAAAGATAATTAACGAAATAAAAGAACAGTTAAACCATCACATAGATGTTTTAAATGTTCCAAAAGGTTATGTTATTCAAAAGCTTCTTCAGATTGCGGAATTTTCTCTCGAAGAAGAAGAAATTTTGGACAAAGACGGGAATTTTACCGGTAAGAGAAAATTAAGAGATTCTTCGGCAGGATTGAAAGCGTTAGAAAGTCTGTGCAAATATTTAGGATTTACAATCTCTAAAGACGAAAATCCTGAGTACAAAGAAACAAAAATTATTACAATATCAAATTTAGATGATGAAAAAATATAAAAGAGTCACTTAAGTTCTTATCAAGTATAGGTAATATGACGTTATGGCTCTTAGGCAACAAGATAACGAAAGGACTAATTATGAAACAAGATAAAAATATTGAGCAGCTGTTGCTCAATGACGAAAAGTATGAAAAATTCATAAAAGATAAAGCAGAACAGGATTTTAATAAAATTATCAAAGATGCACGTGCAAAGAATAAATCCGTAATTACAGACATCAAACAAGTTCCAAAGGATAAACTGTTTTCACAAAAAGCTACGTATTACGTTATCAACAAAAGAAGTAAAACAACCTCTTATATAAACGGTATGCAGGCTGAATCCTTTTTGGTTGACAATTATGAAAGAGAAAAATTCCTTTCGGGTCAAACTGATGCATTTATTTATCAAGACTGTTACATAAAATTTCACAAATACAAAGGTTAGTTTACATGTGTAAATTCAAATCCATTAAATTCCTTTCAGATACTTATTTGCACTATATCCCTCAAATCGTAAACTGCTACGCTAAATACGCAAAATACTTGCAGGATGATTATGCCAATAATTTTGATTTTTTCGTGTTATTTCAAAATTTTTGGGTAATAACAGATTATTCGGATAATTTTATGGGCTTTGTTTATCTAGATAATTTCATCGGTAATGAAAAATCGAATTTTAGCGCAGAAATCACCGTCTGTTTTGACAAAAAGGCTTGGGGCAGTTTTGTCCGATATAGTGCAAAACTTTTTTTAAAAAAATGTTTTGATGAATTTGGATTTTACAAAATAAAAGCGCTTATTTTTCCCGATAATTTCAGGGTAAAAAAATTGCTGACCAATGTCGGCTTTGAATTTGAAACAACACTTCCTGATGCTACATTAAGAAAAGGTAAAGCGCAAAATATTGATATTTATTCGATTAAAAGAACGTATTACTACAAAGATGAGGTGAATTATGATTAATATTAATGACATTACATTACTTACGGCTCAAGACTACTATAATGAGCAGAATATTTTAAAAAATATAATTTCAAAATATGATTATTATAATGATGCAAGAAATTCTCAGCGCGCAGATAACAGACTGATTTCTTATGCAATTTATAATGCGGATATTCCGCAAATTAATGATTGGAATTGCCGCATTCAATTACCTGAGATTTATGAGCTTGCTCAGACTTTAAAATCTCATATTGTTCAGAATTTATATTCTCATCCTGACGGGATGTTTGATGTTTCGGGAGTGGATTTAAAATCTCAAAAGTATGCAAATCGTCAAAAGGCAATGCTTGTCAATACTTTTGAGAAAATGAAACTGTCTGATGAAATGGAAAAAATAGTAGATTCCGTTGTTGAAACAGGAGAGGTAACTTTGTTTGTCGGATGGGAAACAAAAAATCGCAAAGTTCGCAGAGCATTATCTCTACAGGAACAAATCGAACTCAATACCGAATCGTCTTTTGTTGTTGAAGATAAAGTCGTTTATGACAATGCAAAAGTGAAATTTATTCATTATGAAGATTTTGTTTTTGACAGAACAAATGTGAATAACTGGGATTCATGTCCGAAGATTTATCGCACATATCAAACGTTTGACGATATTAAATCTAATAAATCGAATAATCTGTTGAATTTAGAAAAACTGGAAATATTGAAAGGAGTGGTGGCAAGCAAAAAAGGACAAAAGGATTCAAAATATTCAATTCCCAAAATAGAAGTATTGGAATATTGGGGAGATATTGAACTTCCTTCAGGTGAAATCTTGAAAAATCAACTGATTTCGGTTGCAGGGAGAAGTGTAATTATACGTTTTGAGGATAATCCTTTCGTAATTAATCCGTTTATACACGCAAATATTATTGAAAATCCGTCAACAGGCAGAGGGATTTCACCTTTGCGAGTCGCATTGATTTTGAATAATATATCTTCGACTATTTTGAATAAACAGCTTGATGCACTGGCATTGATGATGAATCCGCCATATCTTGCACCTAAAGGTTGTTTTATGGGTAAGCAGGAAGTAAAGCCCGGTAAAATTATTGAGTATGATTCAACATTGATGACTTCAGCCCCTGTTCCTCTTTCGTTTGATAAAGCAATGACAGGTTGGGATTTTTTGAATTATTTTAAAACCACTATAGAAAGTGCAACAGGAATTTTCAAAAATATGGCAGGGAATTTGTCAGGAATTGAGCGCAGTGCAACGGAAATCAATTATTCAGCTAACGGTCAGGAAGCAAGACTTAATATGATACTTGATTCAATTAATAGAAAAGTAATTGTACCTATGGTAGAAAAGACTGCGCAATTGATATCATATTTCAAAATCGGTACTGAAAGCATAAAAATAAACGATCACGGCAAAACAGATTTTGTGGATATCGATGATGAAATTCGTAATTCAACTTATGTATATCGTTATGGTGACAGAAAAGCAACCTTTGAGCGTAAATCTCGTTTCAAAGAGATGTTTGATGTCTTGACAAATTTTGTAAAAGTAGAAGAAGTATCTCAGCGCATAAATTGGTTAGAGTGCTTCAAATTTGCTCTTGAGCAGTATGGAGTGGAAAACTCTAATAACTTTTTAAAAGCTGAAGGGTTAGAGCAAATTTCTCCACGGGTATAGAGTGGCTATTATACATATGCAGGGCGGGAGGGTTGGTTTTTATTACAAAATACAAAAAGAAAGGATAAGTTTATGGAAAAAACTGTTCATGTTAATTCTTATGTAAAAAGAGACGGAACTCAAGTTAGAGAACATTTTAGAACCATTGCTACTGATGAT
>CACXFH010000111.1 GCA_902766975.1 uncultured bacterium
AAGGTGGGATTTGAACCCACGGTGCAGGTAACCCCACACAACACCTTAGCAGGGTGCCGCCTTAAGCCACTCGGCCACTTTTCCAACTGCGGCATAACCTTTACCAAGATTATACTCCACATATTAACACAAACTTTTTTTTTTGAAAAGTCTTTAAAAAAACTTTTTATAATGTATAATAAACAATATATTTTATTATTGTCATTCTGTGGCGAACTGCAATGAGATTCTTCGCTGAACTCAGGATGACATATAGCCGAAGAATCTCACAATTATTATTTATCTGAAATTTCTAAAATAAGGTGGTATAGTATTATGATTCAAATGAAAGTTATGGGCATTGCCCTCGATACACGTACAGGCTCTCCAATCGTAGTCTTACACGATAAAGAAAACAGACGCGCTTTGCCAATCTGGATAGGTTCCGCCGAAGCAAGCTCTATTATCCGCAAAATAGAAAACCTGACTGTCGCACGTCCAATGACCCACGATTTGATAATTTCCATAATTGAAAAAACCGGTTACAAAATCGAAAAAGTGGAAATCAATGACGTCGAAAAAGAAACTTACTACGCAATTATTTATCTTGAAAATAAAAACGGCGAAAATGTCGAAATCGACGCCAGACCTTCCGATGCAATTGCTATTGCAATAAGAGTTGATGCCCCGATTTTTGTGAGCGCAAAAGTTCTCTCAGCCGGCTCTGTTTCAACAGACAGCGCAAAAGATGCCCAAGAAGCAGAAGAATTTAAAAACTTTATCCAAGACATTAAACCGTCGGATTTTTCAAAATTACTTAAAGACTCCGACCACCACGAAAGCGATCAGTAAGTAAATTTACATAAAACTATATAAGTCCCATCCTTATTGCTTTTGATACACATGTGGCAGTGTAAATGCTTCAAGTTTATTTAATATAATATTTGACACAGAATAAAAAGTATAATACTTATTGTGGAGTTTTAAACTCGCAGTGATTTCTTTGACACTTCTGCCTTGAGCAATACCATTCAAAACGTCTAATTCTATTTCCGATAACTCAACATTAGGAAAACTATGTCGTTTACCTTCCTCCTGTCGGATATTTTTTATTATAGATTCTGATATTATATCTTTCATATTAACAAACCAATAAATATATTATGTGCCTATAGACAGTCGACTATAGACACGTGATGTCATAAATTTTTATATATGTCAAGTAATATATTGTTAAAATTTTCGAATAAAATCAAAGCAATAAGAAAAGAATGAAATCTTTCCAGGAGGAGCTTGCTCTATTGTGTGATATTGATCGAACTTATATCGGAAGAATAGAGAGATTAGAACGAAAACCAAATATTGTTGTACTTGATAAAATTGCAAAAGGTTTAAATATAAAATTAAAAGAATTATTAGATTTTGAATAAATGAAAATTATTGAATTTTATGTATTTATTTGCTTATTTAATTCTTATTTTTACGAGCAACCCAATTTTCTAAAACTTTCAAAGGGGAACGGGTCAGTGCAAGTGCCCATTGCGGAATAGTCTTTGTTATAACAGATCCTGCACCGACATTTGCACCATGTTCAACCGTAACAGGTGCCACCAAAACAGAGTTAGAACCGATTTTTACATCGTCCTCAAGAATTGTTTTTGATTTTGTTTTTGAAATCGGGTCATAATTTGCAGTAATCGTTCCCGCTCCTATATTTACACGCTCTCCAAGCTCACTGTCACCGATGTAAGACAGATGACCCACATTAGTATTTGATGAAATCTTTGATTTTTTTACTTCTACAAAATTACCGACTTTAACATTATCACAAACTTCCACCCCGCCTCTTAAATGCGCACAAGGTCCGATTTTACACGATTTGCCGATAATATTTTTCCCTTCAATATATGTAAACGGATAAATTATAGTATCCTGTCCGATTTGAGTATCTTCACTAATCCATGTAGATTCAGGGTCAACAACAGTAACTCCTTCTGCCATCAAATTTTCAATATGGCGTCTATTCATAATTTTAGAAGCTGTTGCAAGATTTGAACGTGAATTTATTCCGTAAATCTCATCACTATCATCTAAAATATATGCATTAACATTTAAATTTTGCGCTTTTCCCCACGATATTATATCTGTCAGATAATATTCACCCTGCGCATTGTTTGTTTTGAGCTGCGAAAATGCATCCTTTACTTTGCCCCAATCCAAACAATAAATACCTGCATTTACTTCTTTTACTGCTTTTTGCTCTTGCGTTGCATCTTTTTCTTCCACAATACATTTAAGAGTATTATCTGTATCTCTTATTATTCTGCCGTAATTTGTCGGATTATCAAAAATCGTACTCATTACCGTCAAATCAGAATTATTTGAATTATGGAATTCAACAAATTTATTCAATGTTTCTTCTTTTATAAGGGGAGTATCACCGCATAGAATTAGCACCAAACCGTTGTAATTTTCTAAATTCGGACAAACCATAGAAACAGCATGCCCTGTTCCAAGCTGAGGGGATTGCAGAACCGTTTTTGCATTTTCATAATTATCTTTTACAAATTTTTCAACTTCATCTGCGTGATGTCCGACAATAACAAATTGTTTATCAGTTATATTTTTCACATTATCTATAACATAGCCAAGCAAAGTTTTACCCAATATTTGATGTAAAACTTTTGGCGTTGTTTGAGATTTCATTCTTGTACCTTTACCCGCTGCCAAAATTATCGCTTTTATATTCATATCATTCCCTCTTTTTCAAATGTTGACACCGCAATGCCGATTTGCTGTTATTATCGGCACAATAATGCCCGATTACTATTTCTATCCGTTTATTATATCAAAAAAAAATCTGTCCTGATATATCGGACAGATTTTTTAGTTTACTTAAATTCTTTTATTATATGCTGAGCCAATTTGTCAATTTTTTTCTCTGCTTTTTGAATAATATCATCAATATCTGCCCCTATTATATCAAGTTCTTCAGCTTTTATGTATTCGACATCTTTTATTCCGTGGAATTTTTGAGCAAGTTCTTTTACATAACCGAAACCATAATCATCTGAAATAATTTTACCGCCTGCGGTTGTAATATACACAAGTTTTTTTGCATTGCATAATCCGGCAGGAGCCCCTTCGTCATTGTATTTAAATGTAATACCGACAACATTTACGGCTTCTATGTACGTTTTAAGTATCGCAGGAAATGATAAATCCCAATAAGGTGCAGCTATGACAATCATATCCGCATCGGCGTACTCTTTTGCGTAGTGAAAAATCGGTTCATCAAAATTACCTTCTTCGCACATTTGAGTCCTATGCTCTAATGATTCTCTATTCAATGGCGGAATACATTCTTTTGTCAGATAAAGTTCTTTTACGTTTGCATTTAATTCTTCAATACCCTTAAAAAAGTGATGTGCAAGTATTTTTGTTCTTGAATCAGGGCGGACAGATGCGTCAATATACAAAATATTCATCAAATACCTTCTTTCTTTTCGATTAAATTATAAAATATCTAACGGATCAACATCAATACTCATGCGTATATCTTTCGGGACATTAATTTTATTCAGAAAACTTGAAACAAACTGATGTCCTTTATCTTCTAATTTGTTTTTAATAAGGATTTGAAAACGCCATCTGCTATTGAGTCTTTCAATAACGCATGGAGTAGGACCAAGTACATCAAGCCTTTCTGAAAATCCGAATTTATCAATCATAGTATGTAATCTGAGTGCAATTTCCTGAGCTGATTTTTCCGCTCTGAATTTATTTTCACTGTTCATTATAATACGAATGATTTGACTAAAAGGAGGATAATCGAAATCCTCTCTTGAAACAATTTCTTTTTTATAAAAATCCGCATAATTTTGAGATTTTGCACTCTCTAAAGCGTAATATTCTGGATTATATGTTTGGAAAAATACCCGCCCTTTAAATTCTCCTCTGCCGGCACGTCCTGCAACTTGTGTTAAAAGCTGAAAGCCTCTTTCCGACGCACGATAATCAGGCAGGTTAAAGCTTGCATCGGCACTAATGACTCCGACAAGCGTTACATTCGGATTATCAAGCCCCTTTGCAATCATTTGGGTGCCTACAAGAATATCAATTTCGCCTTTTTGGAATTGTTCTAATAATCTTATATGTTCACCCTTGCGAGTCAAAACGTCACTGTCAATTCTTGCGATATTATAACCTTGAAAAATTTCTGCTATATATTCTTCAATTTTTTGAGTTCCGGTGCCTGAATTTTTTAATCCTTCAAAACCGCAATTCGGGCATTTGTCCGGAAAATATTGCACATGATTACAATAGTGGCATTTTAACATGTTATCTTTTGAATGCCATATCATAGGGATTGCACAATTCGGGCATTCTATGACATGCCCGCAGCCTTGGCATTGAGTATATGTTGAATATCCTCTGCGATTTATCAATAAAATAACCTGTTGCATATTATCAAGAGTATCTTTAATTGCTTGAATTAACGGTTGAGAAATCAAATGTTTATAAGCTGCCTGTCCATATTCCTGCATATTAATAACACTGACAGGAGCAACTTTTGCATTGTTATAACGCTTTAACATTTGGTATAAATGCCCTGAATTTACTGCATAATAATAGCTTGAAATATCAGGAGTCGCAGAACCCAGTATCAGCGGGCAATTGTTAAGCAGGGCAAGTTTTTTAGCCACAAGTCTTGCATCATAACGAGGAGCCGGAGTTGACTGCTTATATGCACTTTCATGTTCTTCATCAATAATAATTAAACCGATATTTTGTAACGGGGCAAAGACAGCACTTCTTGCTCCGGCAAGAATTTTAATTTCATTTTTATAAAGCTTTTGCCAAACGTCATAACGCTCACCCTCGGAAATACTTGAGTGCCAAATTGCCACATCTTTTGTTCCGAATTTGCGAGCAAGCCGCTTTGTCAATTGAGATGCAAGAGCAATTTCAGGCGCCAAAAACAAAACATTTTTACCCGATTTTATTGTATCGTCAATAAGCTTAAAATAGACTTCGGTTTTCCCGCTTGCCGTAACACCATGGATTAAAAATGTTGAACGGTTTAAATTTTCTGCCCTTGATGAGGAAGTACCGGCAAAGCCGAGAGAGGAGGAATTTTCTTGTTGTGTTGATGATAATTTAATATCAGCCTTAATTTTATCGTAAACCTCCTGTTGTAATTGCGACAATTCATTGAGCGGTTCTGTTTTATCAATATTTAAAATATCTAACGGATTGCGATAAATTTCTTCTTCACAAACGCGAACACAACCAAGAGCTTCAAGTTTTTTTATTGTTGCCCGTGTTGTTTTGGCAAGTTTTTCAAAATTTATTAATGACATTTTGCCTTTAGATTTGAGCAATTCCAATATTTGTAATTGTCTTTTTGTTGCTCCGAAATCACGTACATATTCAATAGACAATTCGGTTTTTAATGATTTTTCAATGAGTTTAAGCGGAATAGCGGCATTTAAAACCGTAATCAAATCAGTGCAATAGTAATTTGCAACCCATTCTAATAATTTTAAATATTCAGCTGAAAATAGGGGAGTTTCTTCCAATATTTTTGTAATAGGTTTTGCCTTAATTTCAGGGGGCAAATAATCACTAAACCCGACGCAAAAAGCATTTATCATTCCCTGTCTGCCAAACGGAACCAAAAGCGCCTGACCGATTTTTATTTTATTCTGAAAATGCAAAGGGATTTCATAACTGAATGTTCGTACCCCCATTGCTTTTATATTTACAAGACAGACCGCATAGCGATGATTTAAAGTTTCATTGCCTTCATTGCAATTTCCTTCATTTACCCCATCATGTTTTTTTAAAGTCAGTTTTTGTTCAAATAATTTATTTTGAATTACATCAGCCATAAAAATATTATAGCAAAAATTATTTTTACATGTTTTGTTAACAATACTAAATTATTGGAGGTACGCATGAAAATATCTTTTACTGGAAATCATCTGTTTAATTATAAAAATTCTTCCGTCAGGGATTATATATGGGATAGTCGTTCACAAAATAACAACCAAAAGGTATGCAAAGTCGGCGATACAGAATTGTTATTTATAGACGGCAAAGAACTGGACGATTATAACAGAGCTTTAGCAACAAATCCTGTTATATTGCAAAAAGATTTTGAGATTGCGTTATTAAAAGCATATATAGATAACGCCATAAAAGTAGATTTGAGTAATGCAAAAGTATATTAAATATCACATATTAAAATGCGGATTGTAATAATATACAATCCGCATTTTTTATTTATTCGGCTTCTGCCATAAGTTCTTGTTTTGCTTCTTCAATTGCTTCAGTCAAAATATCCAATTGTTCGGCGGTAAAAGTTACCCCTTTTTTAGTCGGAATCCAAGTTGCTCCGCCATCATTTGTAAAAAATATTCTCATATTGAGATAACTTGTTCCTTTGTATTCACTCAAAGAAATCTGTAAATGTTCGGTTTCCGAACGTTCAATTGTTGCTAAAATTTTTGCATCTGCCATAATTAATCACTCCTTCTTATAAACTATGGAATTATTATAAAATCAATATAGCATTAAGGCAATAGAGAAAAGTAAAGTATTAAAACAAAAAGTTCATAACAACTTTACTGATTGTGCTATAATTGTACTATGAATACCCGTAAATATAATGCAGTAATAGTAGGGAGCGGAATTTCAGGATTATATACCGCATTAAAATTAGAGCAAAATTTTTTCTGTAAGTCGGGCATACCTGCTCAACATAAAATTTTGCTTATTACCAAATCAACTTTGGGTGAAAGTAATTCATACTACGCTCAGGGTGGTATGGTTGCGGTTTTAAAAGATAATACAAATGATTCGGTTCAATCCCATGTGAATGATACTTTGATTGCCGGTGCGGGATTAAGTGAAGAAAGTACAGTAAGATTTATCAGTGAAAATTCCGATAAAGTTGTTAAAGATTTGCTCAATTTCGGAGTAGAATTTGATAGAGATGATAACGGGAATTTTAAACTGACAAAAGAAGCTGCTCACAGCGTACGCCGAATTTTGCATTCAGGCGGGGATGCGACAGGCGCAGAGATGGAAAAAGCTCTTGTAAAAGCCGTAAAAAATAATAAAAATATTGAAGTTCGGGAAAATACTACTGTTATTGATTTATCAGTAAAAAATAATGTTTGCTGCGGTTTGATATCTTTTGATAATTTAAAATATGAACAAATAAATTCTGATGTCGTAATTTTGGCAACAGGCGGACTAGGACAAATTTACAAATACACAACCAACCCGATAGGAGCAACAGGTGACGGGTTTGCCCTTGCTTATCGTGCGGGGGCAAAATTAAGAGATATGGAATTTGTTCAATTTCATCCGACTGCGCTTGCCATTGATGATAGTGAACATCACAACAGATTTTTGATAAGCGAAGCCGTCAGAGGAGAAGGAGCAAAGCTCTGTGACAAAAATAATTACTATTATATGCAGGATTATGATAATCGGCAAGAACTAGCCCCACGTGATATTGTTGCAAGAGCTAATTTCACACAAATGAATAAAACAAACTCGGAATGCGTTTATCTTAATGCAACAAAGCTTGATAATCCGACAAAAAGATTCCCTACAATAACAAAAAAATGCGCACAATACGGAATTGATATTACAAAAGATTTGATTCCCGTTGCTCCTGCTGCGCACTATTTTATGGGAGGAATTGAAACAAATTTAAACGGCGAAACATCCGTAAAAAATCTTTTTGCAGTTGGGGAATGTGCCTCAACCGGATTGCATGGAGCTAACAGACTTGCAAGCAATTCGCTTTTGGAATGCGTTGTTTGCGCATATAAAACAGCAGAATATTTTAAAAATAATGAGAATTTAGTAATGTCTGCATGCGAAAAAACATGCCCCAAACAAGAAGAAATAACAAAATCTTTTGTTTCGAATGGGGATAATATATCAAAATATAGAGCTAAACTAAAAGAAACAATGTGGCAAAATGTCGGAATTTACAGAGATGAAAAATCCTTGAAACAAGCTCTTAATAATATTGAACAAATTGAACAAAAATTTAATAAATTCGATTATTGTGCTAATATTGAGGAATACGAATTGCGCAATATGATAATCACCTCAAAACTCATAATCAATTCGGCACTTCAAAGAAAAGAATCAAGAGGCGCACACTACAGAACAGACTATTTGCAGACAGATACTATTGCAAAACACAGCGAATTTAAAAAATAAAACAAATCTGCGGAACAACACCATCAAATATAAAGGAAAGAATATAATGTTAAGTAATTTTTATGTAGAAGAACATGTAAAAAAAGCGTTGCAAGAAGATATCGGATTTGGTGATGTCACAACGGAAAGTATAATATCAGAAGATAAAATTTTTGAAGCAAAGCTGACTTCACGTGTTGAAGGAATTGTTTGCGGCTTGAATGTATTTAAAACTGTTTTCAAAATTTTATCTGATAAAGTTGATGTAAAGTTATTATTTAAAGATGGCGATAAAATTTCAAAAGGTGACATTTTGGCTGAGATTAAGGGACCGGCAAAATATATTTTACTGGGGGAAAGAGTTTCATTGAATTATATCCAGCGAATGAGCGGTATTGCAACAGAAACAAGAAAATATCAAGATGCCATAGACGAATTGCCGTGCAAAATAGTTGATACAAGAAAAACCACTCCTAATTTCAGAGCATTTGAAAAATATGCTGTTAAATGCGGCGGCGGAGCATTGCACAGATTTAATTTGTCTGATTGTGCGATGATAAAAGATAATCATATTCAGGTTGCAGGCGGAGTTACAAATGCCGTCAAAATGGTTAAAGCAAATCTTTCTCACGCTCACAAAATTGAACTTGAATGTGATACTATAGAGCAGGTAAAAGAGGCGCTACCGCTGGGTGTTGATATCATAATGCTTGATAATATGACTTTAGAGCAGATGAAGGAAGCCGTAAAAATTATTAATCATAAAGCCACAGTTGAGGCTAGCGGGAATGTGAATTTGAACACCGTGCGAAAAATTGCCGAATGCGGAGTAGATATAATTTCATCCAGTGCAATTGTAGCAAAAGCTCCGGCTCTTGATTTAGGTTTGGATATGTAAATTAAGCCGATAGTATATTATGACATTTTCGGATTATTAATATTATTTAAGATTGTATAATATTACAGATAATAAATTTCTGAAAAAGCCTTGGTACCTCAGCAGCCCATTATAAGGTATTGAAAATTCTATCGCCGGCATCACCCATTCCGGGGACGATATAACCTTTTTCATTTAAATAATCATCCACGGCTGCAGTTATAATCTCAATATCAGGATAATGTTTTTGGATATTTTCAATACCAGTAGGAGCTGCAATTATACAAATACATTTTATATGGTCAATCGGAATCCCTTTATTTGCGTATAATTCGATGGCACCAAGCAATGAATTACCTGTTGCAAGCATCGGATCGGTAATATAAACATAAAATTTCTCGGGATTTGAAGCTTCCATAGGAACTTTATTGTAGTACCAGACAGGTTTTAGCGTTTGTTCATCCCTATACATCCCAAGATGTCTGATTGTTGCCTGAGGAAGAATATCAATAGCTTCATCCGTAAAAATTAATCCTGCTCTTAAAATCGGCGAAATAATCAATTCAATCTCAGGGTCAATAGTTTTAGCCGTAAAAGTTGCCAACGGAGTAGTTACTTCTTTATCTACAAGCGGAAGATTTTTTGATGCTTCATACAAAAGACATCTTGTAATTTTTCTTGTTGCAATTCTTACCCCTTGTGCATCAGTGTTTTTATCACGCATTGTACACAAATTTAGTGATACGACCGGATTATTGATTATCCTCACTTTGTTTAGGTTCATCTTCCTCAACTCCATTAATTTCTTTTACTACAGACTTTTCTTTTTTTTGCATTTTATCAATTTTTTGTTTAAATTTATTTTCTTCCCGAATAATCGCATCGAGCTGTTTATTTAAATTTTCCAAACTGTCATTTAGCTCAGCTGGGGTGACCTCATTATGATGAGGTACATCAAGCTTGGGAACTCTTGAAATTTCCTTACCTGCATGCCCTAAATTAGTAAATATTTCATCAATATCTTTAAAAATTGTTTTGAATAAGCTTATAACTTTACCAAGCCTTGTAGAATCTTTTGCAACTATTATATTATTTGAATCTTGTTCTTTAGGCGGGAATATGGTAAGCGCCTTAGAGCCGCCAAGCCCCGACCCTTCAACCGTTGCAACAGCACCTGTAGGAAGGGTTAAATCTTTTTCTGTGATAATAAATTTTACATAAATATCCGAATAAACATCAGATGAAACAAGCTGTATTTTTGTAACATTACCAATTTGCGTCCCCAAGAATTTGACAGGCGAGCCTACAATTAAACCATCTACATCATTCATAAATATTTGATAACTTTTATATTGCAACTGTGATTTATGAAAATGATACCTTATACCAAAAACACACAAAGCAATTATAATAAGCCAAATTGCGAATTCTATCCATGCATATAGTCTGAGTTGATCAGGTTTCTTCATAATAAATATTATACACAAAATAATTTTTTAGGTTATTATGTAAAAATGTTTGACATTATAAAATCAATTTTTTATGAAATATTATCGTATTTTGTACCCGAAAAGCAGCGGTATGAAATAACCGGCGAATGTAAAAAATGCGGGAAATGCTGTAATTATATGTACAGTGTTGATACATATACCGAAAAAGAATTTAAGTTAATGCAAATGATTTTCCCCAAATACAAGCGTTTTTACATAAAAGGAAAAGACGAACAAGGGAATTTGATATTTGCCTGCAAACTGGTTACTCCTGAAGGACTTTGTTCGGATTATAAACATCGTCTGCGCATGTGCAGGAATTATCCGGCAAGATTTATCGGTTACAGAGGTCAATTACACGAAGGTTGCGGATATAAGGTTAATTTTAAAGAATTTAAAGACTATCTGGATTGATTTTTAAAAGTTCCAGTAATTCTGCAATCATGTAAAAAGAACCGCAAATGATATTCAAATACCCGTCATTAAAATCTATGTTTGTATCTTTTGTTAATTCTTTGCACGGAATCGTGCAAACTGATTTTAATTCTTCAAATGTTGCAGAATTTTCATGCTTAAAATGATAAAAATATAACTCTAATTCTCCTCTATTTTTGAAAGAAGGGGTATTGGTGAGGGTCAAAATATTCACCATTTTTTCGTATTCTTTATTTCTCAAGCAGCCGAAAATAAATCGGCGTTTTGTATTCGGATAATACATTTCAAGACTTTGCATCAAACCCGATATCCCGTTGGGATTATGCGCCCCGTCAATGATTAAATTTTTATCTTTCACATATTCAAATCTGCATGGATGCTTTACATTTTGCAAACCTTTTTGAATTGTATGCTGACTGATTTGAGGAAAACATCTTTCAATCACTGCAAGTGCAAGTGATAAATTTTCCTGCTGATAAATTCCTTTGAGAGATAGCCCCTTTCCCAACCCTCTCCCCAAAGGGGCGAGGGTATTTATGTTTGGATAAACAATTTCTAATTCTGCACCAACCTCCATTGCTTTATCATAAAAAGCTTCTCTGCCTTCCGTAACTATACACGGGCAATTGGGTTTGATAATTCCCGCTTTTTCAAATGCAATTTTATCTAAAGTTTTGCCAAGACGTTCTGTGTGGTCATAATCAATATGAGTAATAACCGAACACAAATTCTTTTTGATAATATTAGTCGCATCAAATCGTCCGCCAAGACCTGTTTCAAGTACTGCTACATCGACATTATTATCCGCAAAATATTTAAACATTACAGCTGTCAGAATTTCAAATTCTGTTAAGTCAATATTATTTTTATCGGCGAGTTCTGATATTTCAAAAACATATTGAGCAAAATCGTTGTCTTGTATGGGAATTAACCCCCTACCCCCCTCGGGTACTTCCCCATTTAAGGGGGCAGATAATTTTATTCTTTCGGTATATTTAAAAATATGAGGACTTGAGTAAATTCCGACTTTTATCCCTGCTTCATTTAAAACGGATGCAATAATAGCGCAAACAGAACCTTTGCCGTTTGTACCCGCAACGTGAATACAATTTAACTTATCCTGCGGATTACCTAAAATCTCCATGATACGTTCCATCCGCTCTAAGCCCAAATTTATTTTAAATGTTTTTGGTGATGTTAGGAGTTTTACCGCATCATTGTAAATATATTGTTGGGCAGGTATGCCCAACCTACTTTTTTGTGTTTCTACTTTTTCGTAAGTTGGGGTTTCTACCCCAACATAATAAAAATCATCACTCATAGTTCATGTCCTTTACTTGACTGAAATCGCACCCATTTTCATTATAAAATCCATCTTCAAATTTGTAAAAAGATGAATATTCCCAATCACTGACCGCTTCAACATAGCCATGTTTTACAGGATTGTAATGAATATAATCAATATGATTATTTAATTCTTCTTGAGAAGTAATTGTGTGTTCATAGTATCTGCGCTGAAAAATACCTTTTTCACCCTTATTAATATACCCATAAGTCGGTTTGGTAATATTGTTGGGCTGAAAGCCCAACTTACATTTTGGGGTTTCTACATTTTCGTAAGTTGGGGTTTCTACCCCAACATAAATATTATAACCCTTTGCGTTTATAAAAATCTTCAATGAATCCTGTGTTGAAATTTCCGCTTATAAACACTTCGTCTTCAATAATTGCCTGATGGAACGGGATTGTGGTTTCAACACCGGTTACAACATATTCTTTCAAGGCACGATACATTCTTCTGCGGGCTTCGTTTCTGTCTTTGCCCCAACATATTAATTTGCCTATCATAGAATCGTAATAAGGAGGGATTGCATAATCCTGATAAACGTGAGAATCCACTCTTATTCCAAATCCGCCCGGAGCCAAATAACCTGAAATAACTCCCGGATTAGGCATAAAATCTTTTCTTGGATCTTCTGCATTTATACGGCATTCGATAGCATGACCTTTTAATTGGATATCGTCTTGAGTATAACGAAGCTTTTCACCTGAAGCAACATAAATTTGTTCTCTTACGATATCTACATTTGAAATCATCTCCGTTACACAGTGTTCAACCTGAACACGGGTATTCATTTCCATAAAATACCAACTTCCGTCATGATCAAGTAAGAATTCACAAGTTCCTGCGCCTTCATAATTAATAGCCTTAGCCGCACGAACCGCTGCTGCACCCATTTGTGCTCTTGTTTCTTCATCAATCGCAGGAGAAGGAGCTTCTTCTAACAATTTCTGATGACGTCTTTGTATTGAACAATCCCTTTCGCCAAGGTGTACAACATTTCCAAAACTGTCACCCAAAATCTGTACTTCAATATGGCGAGGATTTTCTAAATACTTTTCTGCATAAACATCCGGATTACCGAAGAAATTTTTAGCCTCACTCTGACAAAGTTCCATATTGATTTCAACTTCTTCATCGCTACGGCATATTCTCATCCCTTTACCGCCGCCGCCTGCAGTTGCCTTCAAAATTATAGGATAACCGACTTTATGAGCAAATTGTTGGACTTCTTCGACAGTTTTAACAATTCCCGTTCCGGGTGTGACAGGAACATCATTTTCAATCATTGTTTTTCTTGCAGTAGCCTTATCACCCATTTTGCGCATCGCTTCAGAAGAAGGACCGATAAATTTTATTCCCTGTTTTTCGCAAATTTCTGCAAAATCAGCACGCTCTGACATAAAACCGTACCCGGGGTGGATAGCATCTGCACCTGACACCATAGCAGCAGACATAATTGACGGAATATTCAAATAACTTTCCGAGCTTTTAGCAGGTCCTACACAATATGCCTCTGTTGCCAACCTCACATGCAATGAATTTGCATCCGCCTGAGAATATATTGCGACGGTTGGAATACCGATTTCTCTGCATGCTCTTATAATTCTTACGGCTATTTCGCCTCTGTTAGCGATTAAAACTTTTCTAAACATTTTATCCCTCTTGTCGGGCACACTCGCCCAACCTCCTTAATGCCTTAATATCCTAGTGTCTTTTTGCCTGTTTATTCTACATACATCAAAACTTGACCAAATTCAACAGGTTGTCCGTCTTCTACACAAATTTCAACAACTTTGCCTGTAATTTCAGATTTGATTTCATTCATCATTTTCATAGCTTCAATAATACAGACCACATCCCCTTGTTTTACACTGCCACCGACAGAAACAAACGGAGCAGAATCAGGTGACGGAGCCATATAAAAGGTTCCCACCATAGGAGATGTAATCGGAGTACCTGATTTCTTTTCTTCTTTTGCTTCTTCAACCGGAGCAACTATAGGCGCAGATGTCGGAGCAACAGCACTAATTGTCGCTGGAGCCGCAACCGCAGCTGACGGTGTCGACGAAACAATTACCTCTTTTCTCAATGTAATTGCCTGCTCACCATCCTCCAAAGAAATTTCAGTTAAATCTTGCTCTTTAATTATTTTAGCCAGTTTTTCAATATAATCTGTTTCAAATTTCATCATATTTCCTCTTTATATTTTTAGCGGCGGAGCAAATGCCCCGCTTTACTATTTAGCCATCCTAAAATTGTTTTAGGATTGTTTACATCATTTTTAAAATTTTAGATTCTGGAATAAATCCAAAATGACAAAATTTTAAAAAATTACACTCTATCCAAGTATTCGTTGGTCCTTGTGTCAACTCTTATTATATCACCATTGGCAACAAAGAACGGAACATTCACAACCGCACCTGTTTCAAGTGTTGCAGGTTTTGTACCGCCCTGAGAAGTGTTTCCTTTTTCAGACGGCGGAGTATCAACAACTTCAAGTTCAACGTGTGCAGGAATATCTACACCGATAACTTTACCTTCATGTAACAAAATCATTACATTCATATTTTCTTTAAGATATTTCTTACCATCACCAACTTGAATTTCAGATACATGTAATTGATCATAAGTTTCATTATCCATCATCACATAATCTGAACCTTCTTTATATAAGTACTGCATTTCACGTCTGTC
>CACXFH010000112.1 GCA_902766975.1 uncultured bacterium
AGGGTAGAAAATCACTTTGAGCCGTGGCGAAAAGTTGATTTTCGGGTGAGGGGTCAATCCCGTTAGGGTTCAACATTAATGTCCGACTTCTCATCCGTGCTGCGCACACCTTCTCCCGACGGGAGAAGGACTGTTATATCCGTAATTGACAATACAAAACCCCTCCTAACCTCCCCTACCAAGGGGAGGAATTATTCGTCATTTTATTCCCTCAGAATGACGTAAATACTAAGCGGTATACTTATTAGAGAATACAATGCTTATTATACTCACAATACCTACAAGAAGCCGTATTGCCGTGATAAACGGTATCGGTACATATTACACTGCATATATTAATTAATTCTTTCTCATACTGTTCTTTTAATTGCTCATTAAATTGAACAACATAGTTTTGTTTGTTTTTCAAATCAATATAAACAAATGAAAGAGAATGATAATCTTTAAGATACCGATTTGCGCAGAGTAAATATATCATTGTTTGGGGGTCAAATTCGGGATTTTTTGGTATTGAGCCCGTTTTATAATCCAAAATGTAATAATCATCATTTTGATGCACTATTGCATCAAGCCTTCCGCCAAGCCAATACGAATTCTTTCCTCGACCCTTTTGGGATACCAGTTCGAACCAGCGAGGAACGAGCTGTGTGAGACTGTATGCCGTATGGCTGAGTGTAGGGTGAGAGGTCAGACTAATATTCAGCGTAAACTCAGATTTCAAATAATCCATATTATAAAACGGATTTGCTTTTAAAAGCTCCCAAATTTCACGTTCTTGCGGAGTCAAAGCCGTTTCAATTCTGTCAATCTTAATTTTTTGCAGATAATAATTTGCAAGGGCATGAATTTTTTTACCCTTTTCAAACGGCAATAAAGACTTCGGGACATTTATATTTTCAACGTATTGAAAATAATATTTCCTCGGGCAAGATTGATATGTTTTTATCATATTGGGAGAAAAGTTAGTGTTCATAACATTAACCCCCTTTGCCCTATCGGACATTTCCCCCTTTCAGAGGGCAAAAAAGGAAACAGTTCATCAAAAATCACACTCGGTTCGGAATCTTTTAATTTGCCGTAACGAGTTTGCTCTTTTGCACTTGCACTTATATACAGACGATTTTTTGCCCTCGTAATTGCAACATACAAAAGCCGCAAATTTTCTTCCAATATTTCCTGTTTAAGCTCAAAATCAGATTTCCGCTTGTAATTCGGGTTTAAAGATTTAATTTTTTCTATAAAATCCGCAGATTTTAAATTTATCGAATCGATTGTCAAAGGAAGATTTTTTTCACTCATTTCGGGGATAAAAACAAGATTAAACTCATCCCCTTTAGACTTGTGCATTGTCATAATCTGAACTTTACCCTGCAAAGATTTTTTATCATCTTCATCTTCTTCCGAGAAAAATTTAAATCCGCTTAAATTCGGACGTTTTGCAAGTTCAGAAAGTCTGTCAACCGCATAAGTAAGCGAATTATTTTTGATACAAATTCTTTTGATTAAAGTAGAAATCAAATGAATATTAGATTTATCTATTTCGGATTTCATAAGCCCTAAATCTTGTGCTACCTTTACGACAAGCTCATTTGGCGGGAGATAACATAAAGATATCCAGTAATTCACATCCCAATAAAATTGTTCAAGACTTTGATTGTTTATATTGTCGCAATTCAGTCTGATAAACGGGTTTTCATATTTTTTTATTTCCTGCCCGAGCCCGTATTTGTAGCGTCCGGTTTCGGAAATAATATCGTAATTATCACCCAAAACATAATTATCAAAAGGACGAAGAACTATTTTCATTATTGCAAAAATTACTCTGAATACGGATTTTTGTGCAAGGCATTGATTTCGTGTAATGACTTTAAATCCGGCATTTTCAATCAAATTTTGCCATGCTTCAACCTGATAATTATTTCTCAATAAAATTCCGACAGTGTAATCGGGATGCTTGGATAAAGTTTCTCTTATAACTTTTAGAACATGACTTTTTTCTTCCTGCGAGGTGTCAAAAATTTCAGAAGTAACCGCATTTTGTTCAACAGGATTTTTTCCCTCAACAGGAGCCATATACATTTCGAAAAACGCATTTTTACTTGTATCATTCGCCAACGAAGTTGAAACAAGCTTGTTTGCCAACTCCCAAACACCTTCTGCACACCTTTGTGAGCAATTCATACTAACATTGTAATTCTCTGTTATAAAATTCCTGAACCCTTTAACATCCGCATTTGAAAATGTTGCGGTAATAGACTGATTAACATCCCCGCATCTTATTATATTTTTATATTTTCCGCTTAAAAGTGTAATCAATTTTTGCTGAATAAGTGATGAATCCTGCGCTTCGTCCTCTATCAAATACATACAAATATTTTGATAATGCGCCAAAATGTCAGAATTATCCTCTAAAATTTTCACAGAACCCGTCAACATATCATCATAATCTATAAGATTTGAATTTTTTAAATTCTCTGCGTAAGCTTCGTAAAAAAGTACAAATTTTTTGAGTTTTTCATCGGTAATATTTTTCGGCAAACTTCCGCCATTCATTTTAAAAGTAGAAACAGCCCTGTCAAATTCTTCTGACATTTTTTGATTCAAACCGAGTTTTTGCGAAATTTCTTTTAAAATTCGGTTTCTTTGAGAGTCATCACATATTTCAAAATCGGCATTAAGTCCCAGTTTTTCGTGATTGCCGTTTTCTTTCAGTATTCGTAATGCTAAACCATGAATTGTACTGATATTGGGCATCTTGGAGGAATTTTTGCGGACATTTTTAATTCGTTCTCTAAAGTTTCTCGCAGCAGAATCCATATAAGTCAAAACAAAAATATTATCCGGATTTATCCCTTTATCAAGCAGTTTTATAATAAGTGCAAGCAAAATAGTTGTTTTTCCTGCCCCCGGAACCGCAGAAATTCCCATATAACCTTTTTCATAATCAAGAACAGGCTTCTGATCCGGACGCGGAGTGATCTTAAAACTTTGTTCACTCTCCTGTACAAAATCTTCTTCTGCAGTAATTATATATTCTTCAATACCGCCGTAATTTTCTACCCCGTTTGAATCAAAAAGACTTGAATAACAATAAATATGCTCATCGGCACAAAGAGAAAGTTTACGCAAAACTCTGGCATTTTTATCCACAGATAATTTTATATTATCCTCCATTGTATAACTGTCTTTATCCCAATCCTTTTGAAAAACCCAAGCATTGTATAGCGGACCGGTATCGGATTTTATCCATTCACTGCTTGAAATATCAAGCCATATTTGATATTTCGTTTTTAGGTGATTGTCAATAATTTTTTGCGGGGTAGAAATTACAAGGTCATTTGGCTCAATTTCTAACACAGAATACGGATTTTCCGAAATTACCGAATTTTCTATCTGCAAAATTATATCAGTTTTGCGTTTATTAAATTCAGCCCCGAAAATATCTTCAAAATCCCTTATTTGCTTGATAAAAAAATTGAATTTATTTATTTCATTTTTACTAACTTTTTCAAAAACAAAAAGTTCATTATAAATATCTATAATTTGTTCTGAGATTTTTTTATCAGAATTTGATAGTCTTTGAATAAGGTTTAGGAAATTATTATATTTTTGCGTATATTCATTATCTTCAAATTCAAAAGTTACAAGCTTTTTTGTTTGCTCGAATTTTTGCAGGATTTCCCCGCAATACTTTATCGGGATTCTTAAAAATTCCGATAAAATAACTCTTATATCAAATTCGCTCAAAGAATTTTTTAATTCGGTATTGAGTTTGAGAATAGTAATTGTACCAAGCACATATTTATTTTGAATAAGTTTTTCACTACCTGTTAAAAATAATAAATCAATCGTTTTGAAACTGTTTTTTAATGTAAATTTCAACATATCATCAATAACAGGACTTATGACAGAGATTTCACATGCTTTTATTCCGTTTTTAAGCAATTCATTAATTTTACTAATGGCAGAATCAACCATCTCAGAGCGTTTTGAATATGAGATATATGAAAAATTTTCCAACCTGTTAAATTCACCATTTGTAACATTTGCAAAAAGTTTATCGGCTTCACACCCCCTTTGCCCTTGCAGGGCATTTTCCCCTTTCAGGGGGCAAATGTCCGAACTAAAAATTCTTTTCAACCGCTCATAATTATTCTTATCGGCGCTTAAATATCCGCATCTGCTTGAACCGAGCGGATCAATTGCGATATAAAAATCGCTCAATTGTCCAGATAAAAATTCTATAAAATCAATGCAAATTGGGGTACATTCATCTGCATCATCCATAAAAAGATACTTTATATCTTTAAAATAATCCGTATTTTTATATATAAAATTAAATAATAAACACTGTCTTAAATAATCAAATCCTCTGAATTCAAGTGTTTTACGTAATAATTTTTTAATTGCCAAAGATGCATCATCACTAAAACCCTCTTTTAGAATTTTTGCACGTTCGTCAATTTCGGATTGTGTTAAATTATTTTGAACAATCAGAGAATAGCGTCTGAAAATCTGCTGAATTAATGACATTTTTGAATTGTAACCTTTAAATGGAACTTCTTTTAAAATATCTTTTAATATAAATTGAGAAACCTCTAATCCTGACAAATTCGGCAATATCACAGGATTATCAAAAACATTGTGATCTTCCAAAAAAGCCCAATTGTCACTTACCGTATTATAAACAAGAGAAAAAAATGAATGAATTTGTAATTTTTCAATACAATCAACCGTCAATTTTTCCAAAACTTTACTTTGAAATTCATTTTTTAATGTTGAATTTTGAACAATTACCAATATCTCAGATGATTTTACTCCGTTGTTTATCAACTGCACATAATTATCAATCAGAATATCTGTTTTATTTGAAACTAAACTTCCCTCAATAAACATATAGAGCAATACTCCTTATGAAGTATTTTAGCACGAAAAGTAACCAAAAATGTACACTCTTAATATGATGTTTAAAATTTGAAAATATTTTATTATTTGAATAACGAAAAAGTGTCACGGATACAATTATTTTATTCTATGGAAGGAGAAACAGATTATGGCAACATCAAAAAAAGTTAACTTGACATTGGAAGAACAAATCGGTTTTAGTGCCGGTGAAATTTATGAATACTTACACGCAAACGGTACAACATCATTTGCTAAAATGAAAAAAGATTTGGATTTGAAAGGTAACTTTGCAGATTTAGGTTTAGGTTGGTTAGCAAGAGAAAACAAAGTTGAAATTCAACAAAAAGGACCTGCTGTA